>DMAZ01000166.1 GCA_003446335.1 Lachnospiraceae bacterium
ACCACATCCTGACCGTATTCGATTTCCGGCTGCGGAAGCTGCTCTTTCGCGTAAATATACTGCAGCTTCCCCGCCTGTGGATAAGTCACCCGATAACTCAGACGATACCCCTGGATCACGGTAATGATATCCGCGTTCTCAATGGCTGCCCGTACAGCCGCCGTGTAGGCTCTGACCAGACCTCCCGTTCCCAAGAGGGTACCGCCGAAATATCTGGTAACGACCGCCGCCGCATAATGCAGATCCTCTCCACCAAGTACTTCCAGCATAGGTTTGCCTGCCGTACCGCCGGGCTCACCGTCGTCATTCGATCTTAATATTTCATCCGGAGTTCCCGGTGCACCGACAATGCACGCGAAGCAGTGATGCCTTGCATCATAATATTTCTTTCTGGCTGCGGAAAGAAAACTCTCCGCTGAAGAAAGATCCTTCGCATAATGCACTTCACCGATAAATCTGGACTTCTTCTCTGTTATTTCTCCCTGTCCGCTTTTGCGGATCGTCCTGTATTCACTCATATGATCATTTTACTGTACGAAGCTGTCCCAGTTCAAGTGTTCAGGATGTTTAAGTTGCAATCTGATGCCTTTTTTCATATAATAAGGGCATGAATTATACAAGAGACAGCATAGAAAGAAAAGAAGAACTCTATGAGTCATCTTCACAGGAACTTGAGAAACGCGTAGGAGTTTTCTTCCTCCGCGCATTTGTTGTGTTCCTTTTGTCCACGATCATCGTCGGATCTTTCGGAACATTCGGAATTTTCAGCGGTATCATCGCGAATACGCCGGATATCGCCTCTGTCAATATAGCCCCCAGCGGCTATGCGACTTTCATATACGATTCAGAAGGGAACCAGCTCCAGAAACTGGTCACATCCAATTCGAACCGCATTTCCGTCGCTCTTGATAATGTTCCGGAATACCTCCAGAAAGGTGTTATAGCAGTCGAAGATGAGCGTTTTTATCAGCACAACGGTATCGACGCCAAGGGTATTATCAGAGCTCTGTACGTCGGAATAAGAAACCGCTTCAAGTTCACGGAGGGAGCGAGTACAATCACCCAGCAGCTGCTTAAGAACAACGTCTTTACGACCTGGACCGAAGAATCGACTCTGGTCGACCGTGTCAAGCGAAAATTCCAGGAGCAGGTCCTGGCCGTGCAGCTCGAAGAAAAGCTCACCCGGGATCTCGGATCGAAAAAAGCTGCCAAGGACCGTATCCTTGAGAATTACCTGAACACGATCAACCTCGGTGCCGGCACATACGGCGTGCAGGCAGCCTCCAGAAAGTACTTCCAAAAAGACGTCAAGGAGCTGACCCTCTCGGAAGCTTCCGTCGTTGCGGGCATCACTCAGAATCCGAGCCGGTATAATCCCATAAGGCATCCGGATTATAACAGTGAACGACGTATGAAAGTCCTGAACGATATGCTCGATCAGGGTTATATCACACAGCAGGATTATGACGAGGCTCTCGCTGACCCGGTCTACGACCGCATCCAGAATGCTCAGACAGCCCAGGATGATACCAATACGATTTATTCCTACTTTGTCGACGAGCTCACAAGCCAGGTCGTAACGGATCTTCAGAAATATAAGGGTTACTCCGAAACGCAGGCCTATCAGGCGCTCTATTCGGGCGGACTTCGTATTTATACAACTCAGGATATGTCCATTCAGGCCATCGTCGACCAGGAGTTCGCCAATCCGGAGAACTTCCCGAACGGTACGGAATACAGTATGGAATGGGCCCTCACAACACAGACACCGGATGAAGAACTGCACAATTACAGCCGTGAGATGCTTCGCAAGTACTACAGGGAACATCTCGATCCGGAATTTGACCTCCTGTTCGCATCTGTCGAAGAGGGAAACGCCTATATCGAAGATTATAAGAATCATATTCTGGCAGATAATCCGGACGCGGTGATCATTGCAGAACGCTCCTCCTTCGCCCCGCAGCCTCAGTCTTCCATGGTCGTCATGGATCAGCATACCGGCTACGTCAAGGCGATCGTAGGCGGACGCGGTGAAAAGACTGCTTCTCTGACGCTGAACCGTGCTACATCCACAACTCGACAGCCGGGTTCAACCTTTAAGGTACTTTCCACCTACGCTCCGGCCATTGATTCCGGATTCGCCACACTCGGCACTGTCTACGTAGATGAGAAATATAATTATTCCAACGGACGGCCGGTCAACAATGCGGAGTCCGGCAATTACCGAGGGGCCACGACGATCCGCGAAGCAATCGTGAACTCCATCAATACGATCGCGGTCAAGTGCATCACCGATATCACTCCGAGGGCAGGTTTCGACCAGCTGTTAAAATTCGGGTTCACGACCCTTTCCGAGCGCAATGACATTTATCAGCCGCTCGCACTCGGCGGTATCTATAACGGTGTCACCAATCTTGAACTGACTGCAGCCTACGCTGCAATTGCCAACGAAGGGACCTACACACGTCCGATTTTCTATACACGAATCGAGGATCAGGACGGTAATATCGTGATCGACAATACGCCGGAAACAAGTCAGGCCATATCGAAAAATACCGCTGCTCTTCTTACAAGCGCACTTTGCGATGTTGTTACCAGGGGTACCGGTCAGGAAGTACAGCTTGAGAACGGCATGCCGGTCGCCGGAAAGACAGGTACAACGACCGCTTACAACGATGTATGGTTCGTCGGATATACTCCCTACTATACATGCGGCGTGTGGGCAGGATACGACAGTGAGGAAACTCTTCCCGAAGAGGGACTCTACAGGACATATCACAAAGTCCTCTGGAAAAAAGTCATGGACCGACTTTCCGCTACAAAGCCCATCGCTCATTTCCGCATACCGGACGGTATCGTGACCGAAGAGATCTGTACCGAAACGGGAATGCTCGCCAGAGGCGGCTGTCCTTCCGTCAATGAATACTTCACAGCCGGCACCGCACCGACTGCCTACTGTGACGGCGATCACGCCTACTGGTGGGATGACGATGAAGATGACTGGTGGGACGACGATGAAGACAATTATGAGGAGGATAATACAGATGCAGC
>DMAZ01000017.1 GCA_003446335.1 Lachnospiraceae bacterium
CCATCTGCCGGTGGAAATTCCCTCGAAGAAGAAGCACAAAATTCCTGTGAATACGATCAGAATGGAAATCAGGGATATCTTATCCGGTCTTTTTCCCAGGAACAGGTACATGAAAATCACGATCCAGATCGGGGCGGTGTACTGGAGGACGATCGTATTGCCTGCGGTGGTCAGCTTGTTGGCGACCGAGTACAGCGTTGTGACGCCCGTCAGGCAGATCGCTCCGATCACTACGGTCCGATTGAAACGGATCTTGTGATGGGTGAGAAGAATATAGAGTCCGATTACCACACCGGCGATCAGATTTCGGACGCCGTTGATTGCCAGCGGACTCCAGGGAATAATTTTCATGAGCAGGCCGCCGGTCGAAAAGCACAGGGAGGCTGCCAGCACAGCGGCAGTTCCAAGTGCCTTCGTATTTAGCTGTTTTCTGTTTTTATTCTTTTCCATAATCTGATATACCGATTTAATCTCTGACGCAGAATTCTCGTGACGCGAGTCTATGATGAATGCGCCAAATGAAACTCCTCTCTTCCTCAGAATTCCGGTGCCCGCAGACGTAAGATGAATGCGCAAAGCAGAAAGCCTGAGGATCAATACGCATCTTCCCCCTTCAGATGTCTTCTCATTAAGTGAAAGTATACCGTCTCCGCAACGCAGCACGTCATCCAGCCGACCGGATACCCGAAACCGATCACATAAGGATTATAGGCGATACGGCTTCCGATGAACAGGTAGATCTGCCGGATCACGACAAAGCAGAATATCATACAGAACATGGGGACCCTTGCCAGGCCCCTGCCGCGGAGCGCGCCCGCAAGGACGTGATTTATTGCGTTAAATATCAGAAAATAGGTATTCATGCGTATAAAGAGGACGCCAAAGCGGATGACCTCCTCATCCTGAGTAAAAAGCGCGGTCGCGCCGGGGGCGAACACGACGAGGACCGTGGCGATCACAGCGGAAACGACGATGGCCATGACGATGGAGATGCCGGCACCGGCATCCGCGCGGTCCTCTTTCTCCGCGCCGATATTTTGGCTGACAAAAGTCGTCGATGCCTGACTCAGCGAATTGATCGGCAGAAAGATAAAGGAGTCTAGCTTGTTGTAGGCACCCCAGCCTGCCATGCATCCGGATCCGAAGCCGTTGATGTAAGATTGTACAAATACGTTGGATACAGATGTGATCATGGACTGGATCCCGGTCGGCAGTCCGATTTCCAGAATCTTCTTCAGGATGGGTACATCGACCCGCAGATCGCCCCATGTCAGCCTGTAGATGTCGTCTGTACCGGTGAGCAGTCTCAGAACCAGGAAGGCGGAGATGAACTGGGAGAGGATGGTGGCAAATGCCGCCCCCGCAATTCCCGCCTTGAAGACGATGACGAATACAAGATCCAGGATCGTATTGAGAATGCTGGTGAAGATCAGAAAATAAAGGGGCCTTTTCGTATCGCCGACAGCCCTGAGAATACCGCTGCCCATGTTGTAGACAAGCAGGCCCAGAGCCCCCGAAAAATAGATTTCAAGATAGACTCTGGCATGGGGGAACACATCTTCCGGTGTCCGCATCAGGCGCAGCATGAGAGGCACGAGGAAAAAACCCCCGACCGTGAAAAAGACGCCGAACAGGAGCGTGACCGCAATCGCGGTCTCGACTGCTCTGTGCAGGTCCTGTATTTTCCGGGCCCCGAAGAAACGGCTGATCACGACTCCTCCGCCGACTGCGAATCCGTTGAAAAAGAAAATCATGATATTGACGATCATGGTGGTCGAACTGATGGCTGCCAGAGCCTGTTTGCCCACAAAATTTCCCACAACGATGGAGTCGACCGTATTATAAAGCATCTGGAAGACATTGCCGAGGAGAAGAGGAATGGAAAAGGCGATCAGGTGTCCCGTGATGGAGCCGTCCGTCATATCCCGGACCGTGGAGTTATTGTGTGAAGGCATTCCTTATCATCTCCTTTTCATAGAGAACTGTACAAAGCCTGTCCCGCTGCGGATGTGGCGGCGAGGCCTTTTTCCTTGTATTCTTTCGGAGAACATCCGTATTTTTTGCGGAAACATCTGTAAAAGTAGCTGCTGTTCTCGTACCCGATGGCTTCCATGATCCGGTCCACGGGAAGTGTGGAATTGTCAAGAAGGTAAGCTGCCTGCTGAAGTTTTCGCAGCTGCAGGAGCTCCTTGAAGTTCCTGTTCATATGCTTTTTCAGCAGTCTGCTGACGGCATAGGTGGGCTGGTGGAGTTCATGGGCTACTTCGGAGAGCGTCCCGTTCTGATAGTGATGCTCGATATAATCGAGGACGGACAGGACCATTTTCTGCTCGATCTGGTCGGGTTCGCTGCGATTAATGGTATCCGCAAATCGCGACAGGTTCATGAGCAGCAGCCCCATGGAAGTCTGATTGATCGTGTCCATCATCGGCTGTTTTTCGATGAGTGTCCAGAGCATGTTCTCGATCAGGTTCTCCACCGGGACGATCCCGCCGGCCTGTACGTGCAGATAATCCGAGCTGGACGACTGTCCCGTCAACGAGGCGACAAGGAAATCCCGCAGGACATTTTCGCGCTCGATCATGGAGATGGGGCGGTCGAAAAATTCCGGAAGGATAATAAAGTTCACCGCGATGTCTCCTTCCGATGCGGGCAGGATCTCGTGGTAGACATTCTGATTCAGGAAAAGGAGGTCCCCTTCCTTCAGGATGACGGTCGTTTTCTGATTAATAATGTGGGTGGTGCTTCCGGTGCACATATAGACCAGTTCGACATAATTGTGCCGGTGCCTCGGAAAATAGGCAAAGCGGGTGTGCTGTCTGATCTCGATCAGGCAGCCTTTTTCAAGAAGGAGCTTGCTGTCCACAACGAACTCCTTTCCTGTCGTATAGTTGTCGCGCTGGATTTCTTTATTCCCGTCGAGTATGGTCTGTTCTTCTTCTGTGATCGGTCTGAAATGAGACAGTAAGGACTCGCGAAGCATATTGATTCCTCCTGT
>DMAZ01000208.1:0-215 GCA_003446335.1 Lachnospiraceae bacterium
GCAAGATTTGAGTATGAAGGGCAGAGTGCTTATGTGAGCATGAGCTATCTTGTAAGACAGGATCAGTACGACCCGTCGGAGCATTCTGATGATTATAACTATGACAATTATGACCGGGACGACGATTATAATGCCGATTATCACGATCAGGAGAGCGGAAACGGCAATGCTGACGGCGGAGAGTCCGGGACTTCTTATGGCGGTTCCGACGGCGG
>DMAZ01000208.1:265-13820 GCA_003446335.1 Lachnospiraceae bacterium
ACGGCGGCACGGATGACGGCGGCACAGACGACGGCGGAGCAGATGACGGCGGTGAGGACGACGGCGGCATGGATGACGGCGGCGCGGATGACGGCGGTGCGGATGACGGCGGCAGTGCCGATGATGACGGAACAATTTATGACGAGATAGGCTGATAACCTGCCTTGAGTGGGGCTGTCGCACCGGGCAATGTCACCACTGTATATAACAGGCATTTACAAATGCCGCCTGCTATATATAGTGGCGTCAGGCCTTCGTGCGGCAGCCTCATTCTGTAAGTCTTAAGATCTATGTGACGGAGAGGGTATCCACATGAGCCTTAACTCATTGGCTTTCGTATTATTTGTCTTTATTTCCGTAACAGTCTATTACCTGATCCCGGGAAGATATCAATGGTTCTGGCTCCTTACGGTGAGTTATTTTTACTATATTGTGAACAGCGCCGGTCTCACCTGCTTTCTTATTACCACTACGGTCTCGACATGGTATGCCGGCATACTTCTTTCAAAGGAAGAGGATGATAAAAAGAGGCGCCTCATTACAATTCTGACGCTGTTTCTGAATTTCGGAATTCTGGGAGTTCTTAAATATACCAATTTTATCATCTTCAACATCAACCAGATCACACATGGAAATCTATCTTTTGCGGATTTTCTTCTCCCGATCGGTATTTCCTTTTATACATTTCAGTCGATGGGCTATCTTCTCGATGTGTGCTGGAGAAGACAGACGGCAGAGAAAAACCTTTTGAGATTTGCTTTGTTCGTCTCGTTCTTTCCACAGATCCTGCAGGGACCTATAGCCAGATATTTCAGACTTGCAGACCAGTTCTACAGAGAGCACAGACCTGATCCGGGGAGAATGGAGAGAGCGCTTCTTCGTATATTATGGGGTTTCTTCAAAAAGATGGTAATCGCGGACAATGCAGTCTACTTTGTCAATGCACTCTTCGATGACTATCGACAGTATCCCGGGCTGGCTGTTTTCGCTGTGCTGGCTTATTCCATTCAGCTGTATGGTGATTTTTCCGGCGGAATAGATGTGGTCGTAGGGATTGGCATGCTCTTTGGCATTGAAATGGATGAGAATTTCAGACAGCCGTACTTCGCGGTCTCCATTTCGGATTTCTGGCATAGATGGCACATTACGCTGGGGACCTGGATGAAAGACTATGTTTTTTATCCGATTTCGCTGTCCGGGTGGATGGGGAAATTCAAAAAAGTATGTAAGAAACGCTTTGGCAGGCAGATCGCGAGAACGTTGCCGATCGCAATTGCGAATATCCTTGTCTTTCTGGTCGTCGGTGTGTGGCACGGAGCGGCCTGGAAGTATATTATTTACGGAATTTATAACGGTGTCATCATTGGTGTAAGCGGAATGCTTGCAAATGAGTTCCGTGACATGAAAAAGAAATTTGGAATCGGGAAAGAATCTGCCCGCTTTCATCTGTTCCAGGTCGTAAGAACATTTGTCCTGGTCAACATCAGCTGGTTCTTTGACCGGGCGGATACGGTGGGGCAGGCATTTGCCATGATGAAGAATGCGGTCACGCATTTTACGCCCGGAGAACTTTTGAATGTGCCGGTCGGACCCGGGGGAAGCACAAATTTTACGTTGATTGCCATCGTTATAATTCTGTTCGGCACAGCTGTTCTGTTCACGATCGGTCTACTTCGTGAACGGGGATGTGATGTGGCTGCCTGGATCCTGCAGAGGCCTCCGGCCCTGAGGATAGCTGTCTACCTGATGCTGCTTATGACGCTTCCTGCGCTGGGTCAGCCTCCGGCGATAACGGGAGGATTTATTTATGCGCAGTTCTGAAAACGCGTCTGTGACATATAAGGAATGGGGGAATATACTATGCATCGTTATAAGAAAGCCGCTGTGATATGTGTACTTGCGGTATTTCTGGCTGCAAATATCCTTCTGTCATATATTCTTTATCCCTATACATATACACGGGCCATGTTCCATACGATACGCACATCTTCCTATGACACACTGATCGTGGGGGGATCTCATTCCAAATGCGGCATCGATCCGTCTGTCCTGAAATCGGTCGCGGGAATACGGGCTGTCAACGCCGCACAGGGAGGTGAGCATACGATGGATATGTATTATCTTGTGCGGGAGGCAGCCTCCAATACGGATTTAAAACGTGTAATTTGTGAAATCGATCCTTCTTATTGGGTAGCAGAGCCGAATCAGACGCAGGAGTATGTTTCCGTATATCATGAATACCCCATAACGAGCCGTAAAATCGGTTATTTTGTCGATAAAATGCTGCAGGCTGATTTTCGAACAGCACCGTTCGAGTGGTACCTGTACAGAAAGCAGATCGGGCACCTTCCGGGACTTGTCCGGGAAAAGGTCAGCCGCTCTTACAGGGAGTATGATATCTCACAGTTCACGGATGAGGTACAAAGCTATCACGAGGATGGTTTTATTGCAAGATTCCGTGTAGATGCCGGAACGACGAGGGAAGATACACCCGCACTCTGGAATTACGAGGAATATAATCCGGATGAGCAGATGTATTTTGAGAAGCTTGCGGATTTCTGCCGAAAATCAGATATAGAAATCGTGACCGTGATTACACCGATTCCGAATTCTACATATGAGTCTTATATGGATTCATACAAGGATGCCTCAGATTATTTTGAGGCATATATGGATAAGAAGGGAATAAGGTTTCTGAATTACGTAAGTAAAGACAGAGGAACCGCGGGAATATCATATGATCCGGATGATTTTTGCGATAATGAAGGGCATATGTTCGAGGACACTGCCGCTGCGTTCACGGAAGTGCTGGCTCAGGATCTGTAAATCTGTGAGAGGGGAGAATACCTATGATCAGAAAGATATACGAGAAAATGAAAGAACCTCTGGACTTTGTTCTGAAAGTCATGAAAAAGAGCAGCCGTGACGGGACAGCCGCTTTTTCAGCCCAGTCTGCGTTTTTTATTCTGATGTCAGTCTTTCCGTTCACAATGCTCATTCTTCAGCTTATGAAATATGTCCCGATCAGTCAGGAGAACCTTCTTCTTGCGGTGGATACCGTTTTTCCCGATTATCTGCTGCCGACTATTCATGAGATCCTGCAGGAGATATATTCTTCTTCATTCGGTCTCGTTGCGGTAACGGTAGTGACAACGCTGTGGGCGTCCTCGAAGGCAGTGCACGCCATGCAGCAGGGACTCGGCCGGATCTGCAATGAGGAGAGAGTTACGAACTGGTTCTTCGTAAGAGCCTGGGCTGTACTGTATACGTTCCTTATGGCTGTTTTTATTGTTTTTGCGGTAGTCATGGTCGTTTTCTGGCAGAGGATCCGAACGATTCTGATTCATTACCGCCCGCGGGGAATATCGCTGCACGTTTATTCATCCTTGCTGCAGGCGGTCTATATGATTTTGCTGGTCACCCTGGTATTTGCCATGATGTATAAGCTGTTCACGCATAAAAAGCTCAGGTTCATTGATCAGCTGCCGGGGGCCCTTCTGGCGTCTTTAGGATGTTATGGCTTCTCCCTGTTCGTGACAATTTACATCAGCGAATTTCACGGTTTTTCCATGTACGGAAGTCTTACGACACTGACCCTGGTCATGTTCTGGCTGTATTTCTGCAATTACTTCATAATGATTGGCGCAGAAGTAAATGAGGTGATGCGAAGAGAACGTGAGATGAATCATGCGATGAAGGCAATTGGTGTCAGGAAGTAACGGAAGAGGTATCTTTCACCGGGTCATACGCGGATGTCGAATCCTCCTCCGGGTCATACTGAGAATAAGGAATATACAGTTTGTTGTGAAGGTCATGCTCCTCGTCCCAGGCGTATCCGTCTGTGCCGTCGAGCATGTCTTTTTCTTCGGCTATATTTCTTGACAGATGCAGAATACACTCTGCCATGGCATCTGCATCCTGTTTGACAGTTCCGGTCATCTTTCCTTCCGCGATCAGCTTCCGGCCGGAAACGCTGGCATCCACGCCGAATACCGGTATTGTCGTGCAGGTACTATCTCCGAGGTTGTATCCATATGTCTCGAGTGCGCGGATGGCTCCTTCAGCCATCGTATCACTGTTGCAGATCACCAGCTCGATCATATTGCCGACTTCTTCATTGTATTGCGTGAGATTGGTCAGCATGTAATCCTGAACGGCACTCAGGGACCATTTGCCTGTGAGATCAAGCTGGTAATTATCGACCGCTGACTGGTTGAAGTAATAAAGCCCGGGATGGCCTGCTGCCGCCAGGATGGCATCCGCATCCTCCACGGAGTATTTGGTCCGGTAAATTGCCTCGGCATTTTTGGCCTCGCCCTTGAAAAGGGCATAGCTGATTTTCCCGTCTCCGTTCAGATCGGTCTCATCGTAATGCTCCAGAAGATAGTTCCCGATCAGTTCGCCCTGAAGGTGTCCTGCCTCCGCGGGATCTGTTCCGACAAATGCTACATCGCTGTAGTAATTTAAGATGACGCCCTCGTCCCCGTTATCTTCGATTGACCGGTTGAAAAAGATGACAGGTATGCCTGCCCGGTAGGCCCTCATGCAGATGGCATCGGTCGTGTTGGAAGAGCCGGAGTTCACAATGTTCACGATCAGAAGGCTGACGTCAGCGTTGATTGCCGCTTCGACCTGGCCATTCTGTGTGGCCTGATTGGAGGCGGCATCATATTCGTGGTAGGGAAAGCCTGCGGCGACCAGCTTCTGGGTCAGTGATGTGCGCACAGCGGAGATATAATTATCTGAGTAGTCGCAGTAAAACACTGCGACATTAAAGGGCGTGTCCTTGTCAGGCTGGGCGGTCTGTGTAAAATGTGAGGAGGCTGCGGAAGAACATCCTGCCAGAGCAAAAGGCAGAGACGTTGAGAGCAGCGCAATCAGAATTCTCCGCAATGTATGGGCGGTTCGTTTCATCATGGGAGGGTCTCCTTTGACGATGGAATGATGCGACGGATCTGTGGTAACAAAATACTTCGGCTTCTATCTGTGCTTTGTATATGTCCTAATTGTAACGCGTTTTCGGGCGTCTGTGTTCATAAATCAGAGAAAAGGACTGCCGATTCCGAAAAGATCCCAGTGCTCTTTCATGCGTCCGGAATATTCAAGGGCAAGTTCAATCAGATACTTGTCGGCCATAGTCAGAAATTTCGGCTGTACATAAATAATATACCAGTTCCAATGCGGATCATCATCAAGGAAGAACCAGGCAATATGATCATCGTGACGTGCCATTGACTGAGGGATGATGGTACAGCATAAGCCCTTTTCGACGAGCCGCCTGAGAGCAGTGTTCATGCCGGATTCGAAAAGAATATTGGGGCTGAACCCTGCTTCTTCGAACAGGGGATCAATGACCTGACGCATGGTGGATCCTTCGAACATGAAGGCAAAAGTCTCCTTGCGGAATTTGTTCAGCGATATCGTACCGGGCTTTTTTCCGTACGGGGCAGCCTCCAGTGCGAGAGGATGTGTGGAAGGAATTCCGAGAATCAGTCTTTCTTCGCAGAGCTTCACACTTGCAAAGCGGCTGTCCGGATTGTCGGCTCGCATGATAAAAGCCATATCGAGGTTGTTTGATTTCAGAGACTTCTCCATCGTCGCGACAGTGCTCTCCATCATGCTGATTGTCACATTCGGATATTTTTTATGGAAAGCTTCTGAAATCTCAATTAAGAGGGATACTCCATGCTCGGAGGGCAGACCGAGATTCATTCTCCCGCTTGGACTGTGGGAAAGATCTCGAATCTGCTGTTCAGTATTTTTTATCAGTCTGCGCATGACACGAGCGTTGCGGACATATATTTCACCTGCAGGCGTCAGCCGCAGGCTTTTTTTATTTCTGTAGAAAAGCGGTACACCAAGTTCATCTTCAAGTTTGAGGAGCTGCTGGTTCAGGCCGGACTGCGAAATAAATACGGATTCGGCGGCTTTCGTTACGCTCTCATGCTCGGCAATGGCAATGATATAATCAAATATTTTCATATCCATGAGTTTGAACTCCTGACTGTCAAAAATAATTAAAAGTGACAATAATTCTTATTATAAGTACGTAATCATTGTTTGAAAATTTGAAAAATACTGCATAATAAGAAGTATTACTTATGATTATTAGAAAAATAACCATCTTTACTTATTAATATACCGTTAGTAAAATCAAATTACAAGATAAACGTGAAGTTTTCAGAAAGGAAGGTAATAATGAAAGCACTGAAATGGGTAGATCTTCATCTTGAAGAACTCTGTCTCACAGTTCTTCTTTTGGTCCTGACATGTCTTGTCACGGTCAATGTCGTTCTCCGATACATTCTCGGAAGCGGTCTTACATGGAGTGAGGCGATCTGTCGTTACTGTCTTGTCTACTCTACATTTTTTACAATCGCTCACTGGGTCCGTCGCGGCAGCGGCATTGCCGTCGATTTCGTTGTTCAGCTCGTTCCGAAATCTGTTGCTGATATATTCGGCTGGATCGTAAGGATCATCATGATAGCTTTTTTTGCAATTCTCTTTAAATCTTCCATCAGTGTTCTGAAAAGCGTATATGCCTCCGGGACAACGGACGGGACGCTCGGATTTAACATGGCATACATTTATCTGGCCTGTGTGATCGGATTTGCCGATGCGCTAATCAGAAGTATACAGGTCTTTATACTGGAACTGCCGATGTTCAGGGCGAAGGAGGCTTAAATCATGTCAATGGTATTATTTTTTATCATCTTTTTCGCGCTTATCGCAATCGGCACTCCGATGGCCATTGTATTCGGCGGTATGAGTTTTCTTCCTGGTATGCTGAGCTCCGGTGTTCCGTATACAGTTGACGCGGCTGTCCGCAGTATGTTCTCATCCCTGAATTCCTTTACGATGCTGGCGGTGCCGCTCTTCATGCTCTCGGGCGTGATCATGGCCCGCGGCGGTATCTCAAAGAAACTGTTCGACTTCTTTGCTTATTTCATAGGTAATAAGACTGCCGGACTTCCCTGTGCAGTCGTTCTGACCTGCATGTTCTACGGAGCGATTTCAGGTTCCTCACCTGCTACTGTATCTGCAGTAGGCGCAATGTGTATTCCCTTCCTGACCGGATTGGGATACGACCTGATTTTCGCAACATCGATTGTAACGGTCGCCGGCGGACTTGGTGTTATTATACCGCCTTCCATCTCTTACATTGTCTATTCCGGCGCTTCCGATACATCACCTGCAGATTTGTTCATAGCAGGTATTCTTCCCGGCGTTCTGATCGGTCTGTGTCTGTGTGTATGCTGCTATATTATCTGCAAGCGTAACGGTGAGGACAAAGCAGTACTTCAGGCTAATTACGATGAACTGCACAAGAAAGGCTTCGGGGCTGTTTTGAAGGAGAGCGCTGCGGCCCTTCTGACTCCGGTCATTATCCTCGGTTCTATTTACGGCGGTGTATGTTCACCGACAGAAGCCGCGGCTATATCTGTTGTTTATGCTTTGATCGTATCGCTTTTTGTCTACAAGACAATTTCCGTTAAGACTATTCCGGAGATGTTCCTGGAAGGAGCCAAGTCCTACATCAATATCCTGTTTATCATCGCTTCGGCTACAGCTTTCGGAAGATGTCTGACGATCATGCAGTTCCCTCAGACGGTCTCGGCAGCTATTCTCGGAACATTTACCAGCAAGGTCGCTGTCATTCTGATCATGAATGTTATCATGCTGATCTTCGGTATGATTCTGGACAATATTCCGAACATTATGATTCTCACGCCGATTCTCTATCCGATCGCCACATCCATAGGGATGAGCCCGGTTCACTTTGGCATTATGATGACTTGCAACCTTGCAATCGGAATGGTCTCTCCGCCAATGGGAATCAACCTCTATGTTGCTTCCGGAATGACGAAGGTCCCGGTACTGAAGCTTGCAAAAGCATGTATCCCGTTCCTTATTGCTTTCTTCATCGCCCTTATGCTCATTTCATTCGTACCGCAGTTTTCGCTCGCACTGCTCGGATGATAAAGACTTCACATGGGAAAGGTTCTTGATTTAGTTCTATCCAGGCACATGCCTGATAAAGATTTTTTTCAAAGGAGGATACTTATATGAAATTGAAAAAGGCAGCTGCACTTACACTGACATCTATCATGGCAATTGGTCTCGCGGCATGCGGGGGAAGCGCTTCTTCGTCTGCAGCGTCGGACACAACGGCTGACAGCGGTGCGGCATCCGCTTCGGAGAGTGCGGCACAGGCTGCTCCTTCATCCGGTGATGCTGTGGAAATCGAGAATTCCTATACATGGAATGTAGCCATGAATGTAGCGGAGTCCACTCTGAATTACAAGTTCTATGATGTATTCAAGAAAGATATTGAAGAGCGTTCCGGCGGCAAGATCACCTTGAACCTTTACCCGAACGGTCAGCTTGGCGGTGACGCGGAACAGCTGCAGGGACTGATGGACGGTTCTGTCGACTTCTCTACAACAATCACATCCGGTATGACATCTACGATTCCGGCTTATGGCGTATGGGATCTCCCTAACGCATTTTCCAATGTAGAAGCGCTCCGCGCGGTCGAGGAGAACCCTGATTTGATCAAGGCGCTTAATGAAGCGTCTGCCGAGAAGCACATTCACCTTATGGGAGTTGCCGATGCAGGTTTCCGTGAGCTGACTTCCAATAAAGAAATCAAGAGTGTTGCAGATCTTTCAGGCCTGAAGATCCGCGTTATAGATAATCCTTATCATCAGGCTTACTGGACAGCACTCGGTGCCGCTACGACCACAATGGATTTCAATGAAGTGTATTCTTCCCTGCAGCAGAAAGTTATCGATGCAGAAGAAAATCCGTATATGAACATCACAGCCAACAAGTTCTATGAGGTCCAGCCTTATATTGTTGAGACAAATCATCTTGGTCATATTATGGTATTCACAATGAACCAGGATCTGTATGACAGCCTTCCGGATAATGTAAAGACACTGATTGATGAGTGTGCCGCAAATGCTCTTGAGGAGACACGCGCTGCCGCTGATGAGGCAATCGAAGGCTACAAGCAGACTATTGTAGATTATGGATGCACAATCGTTGAACTTGACGAGGCAGTCCTTACAGAGATGCAGGAGCTCGCTTCTCCGGTCTATGATCAGGTTCGTTCCGATCTCGGCGATGAGATGGTCGACACATTCCTTGCAGCTGCGGATGCTGCGAAATAATGGGAAGCATTGTTATAAAAAACGGTCTGCTCTTTGAACCGACGAGCATGACTTTGAAGGCCGGAGATATAGCTGTATCCGAGGGCAGGATCGTCCAGGTGGCTGTGTCCCGGCCGGATATTGAAATCGACGCGGAAGGATGTATCGTGACTCCCGGTTTAATTGACTTCCATCTGCACTGTTACACACAGGGAACGGACGGAAGTAATGATCCGGATACATTCTGTCTGCCGAACGGTGTTACGACCTGTATTGATGCCGGTTCTGCCGGGAGTGCCAATTTCCCGGGGTTTTATAATGAAGTCATCGTACGATCGGTGACCCGGGTCCTTGCTCTTCTTCATGTTGCTCCGGAAGGTCTTACGACGGGCCTTCATGCTGAGAATCAAACTGTTAAAGACTGGGATCGATCTCGTATAAAACGGTTATTTGCCAGATACCCTCAGCTTGTCGGATTGAAAGTCCGGCAGGGACATAACGTGTGCGATCCTTACGGTCTGCATGATGAACCGCTCATTGAAGCGGTAAAGCTTGGCCGGGAACTGGGAAAAAAGGTTGTTGTTCATGTAAATGACCCGAATGTCGATTGCGGAACGATTGCTTCAGAACTCAGAGCGGGAGATGTTTACTGTCACATGTATGCCGGTTTTGAAGAAAATATCCTGAATGCGGACGGCAGCGTCAAAGATGCTGTGAAACGTGCCAGAGAGAGGGGGGTCCTGTTCGACTGCTGCAACGGGCGGGGAAATTTCCTGTTCTCTGTTGCAGAGCCCGCAATTAAGGACGGATTTATGCCGGATATTATAAGCAGTGACAATAATCCACTGACAAATTATAAACAGCCGCTCATCTCTCTGCCCAGACTTCTTTCCAGATACCTGATGTTCGGGATGTCTCTTCAGGAAGTCCTGGCAGCATGTACAATTACTCCTGCCAGATGGCTTGGGATGGAGGAACTTGCGACGCTGAGACCGGGGACGCCGGCAGATCTGGCGATATTCAAGCTGAAAGAAGGGAAGTACCTGCATAAGGACAGAACGGGTGCTGAGCGCTGGGGAAATCAGATGCTGGTTCCACAGATGACAATACGTGAAGGCGAGATTGTTTATTCTCAGACGGATTTCCAGTAATTTTGAACATCGGTTGAAACGCTTCTAACAGCAAGTGCTGAGAGAAATATATCTTCCTTTATATGAGACGGGGCTGTGTATTCATACAGCTCTGTCTCTTCTTTATTATTCAAGGACGCCCACAAAAAAGCAAAAAAGGGGCCCACGAAAAAAGTGTTGAAAAATTGGCCCTCCCCATCTCTTTTTACGTATAAGCTAATATATGGAATATATGAACGAAAAGAAGGAAAGCCCGTCACTCTTTTCACAAATCATTAACAAAAATCACACAAAAAGAATGAATTTATCATATAGAATCATCATCATTAAGAGATGACAAGGAGGTAATGATATGAAGTCAGCTTACATTATTACAACACACAATCCCGATGAAGGTCTTGTGTCTTACGTTGAATCTCTGCTTAGTGAGTGCGTATCCCAGATCCTGATTGTGAATGAGGCAAGCGACGATATGTATCAGCCGATTTATGATATGCTTGCCATGTATCCGGGATGCACAGTCCTTTCCTATGAAGATCTTGAAGGAGAGGATGCATTTGCCAGGGCACTCGCATGGTGCGACGCACATTATTCAGCGTTTGGTTACACGGATGTAGTCAGAGTAGAATATGCAAATGAAGTACAGCGCGTTTCAGTTCTTGAGCGTGCGGCGAAAGAGGCTGCAAGACCTGCGAATGCAGGCAGAGAAAAGAGCATGCGCCTGGAAGCTCTTCAGATGTACGATGCTGTGCTCGACAAAATCGGGGAATACCATGAAGTCTTGAAAGTCTGGAAACCTGTTCGTCCGCAGAAAGCAGCGATGGCCTGATACGGTATATATGCCGGATTTCCGACCGGAGTGAGACAGGTATCGGCAGGTTGACCTGTAAAACAGCAAAAAAACTCATATAAACCGCCATATTCAGTTCCTGAACAGGAATGGATATGGCGGTTTTTATGCTTGATTTTGCTTTCACTGTGGTTTACTGTGAAGGAAGCAAGAGTATCTGTAAACAGCAGTATAAGACAGCAGGGGGAAACATGAAACTAAACGTGGGACAGACGATCCGAGTCGGATTTGCCTTTTTATCGATCTGTGCATTCTGGCAGATGTACAATAACATTGTACCTCTGCTCCTGACGAATACCTTTCATCTGGAGGAGACATACTCGGGAGCGATCATGGCTATGGATAATGTTCTGGCCCTGTTCCTGCTGCCTTTATTCGGCATGCTGTCAGACCGCTGCCGTCATCCGCTCGGGCGCCGCATGCCTTTTATTAAGTACGGGACGATCGCTGCCGTCATAATTATGATGTTCATACCGATTATTGATAATATCTATGCCGTAAGGCCGGCGCACTGGCTGCTCATTGCCTTCATAGCCGTCCTGGGAATTCTGCTGGTCACTATGGGAACGTACAGAAGCCCGGCGGTAGCTCTGATGCCGGATGTGACCCCGAAACCGCTGCGCAGCAAGGCCAATGCCATTATCAACCTGATGGGAGCTGTCGGCGGAATTATCTATCTGATCGTTGCAGCCGTGCTTTATTCACAGAGCCGTACCGAAGGGCTCTCCCATGTGAATTATCTTCCGCTTTTTATAGTGGTAGGGGCTATTATGATCATCTCCATGCTCATAGTTCTCTTTACGGTCAATGAGCCGGATCTTGTTGCCAGGGCAGAGGCATACGAAAAGCAGGAAGAAGGAACTGCGGAGGAAGATTTCGGCGGGACTGAGAGAACGGGAATGTCAGATTCTGAGGAATCCGGAGCGGATGGAGAAACAATGACAGGAACAGGCTCCCTCTCAGGACCGGTCAGGAAGAGCCTCGTCTTCCTTCTGGCGTCCGTCGCTTTCTGGTTCATCTCCTATAATGCCGTTGAAACCTGGTTCACGACCTATGCCGGCAGGATGTGGAATATGTCTCTGGGCAGCGCGTCTCTGTGCCTGACGATCGCGACGGTGGGAGCGATCCTGACTTACATACCTTCCGGAAATATTGCATCCAGGGTCGGTCGGAAGAAAACGATCCTGGGAGGAGTGGCGATCATGATGGGGGCGTTCGCAGCCTCCTTTGCCGCAACAATGATGCTTGATTCTTTCCACCCTGCTCTCTATGTGATATTTGCCATGATCGGCATCGGCTGGGCGGCGATCAACACGAACAGTTTTCCGATGGTCGTAGAGATGTGCAAGGGGAGGGATGTCGGAAAATTCACAGGAATGTATTACACATTCAGTATGGCCGCACAGATCGTGACGCCTATTGTTGCGGGCTGGGTCATGAATCATGTCAGTTATAATATGCTTTTTCCGTATTCCTTCATCACGATCACCATTGCTTTTGTCACGATGCATTTCGTGAAGCACGGAGACTCGAAGGTGATCGAAAAAAGAGGATTGGAAGCTTTTGACGTGGATGATTGAGAAAAACAGGGAGTAGTACAACGGAAAATCACTTGACAATATACCGTGAGGGGGTATACTGTTCCATAGAAGGATACCCAGAGGGGGTATGAAAACAAATGTAGAGGAGAGCGCCATGTCTGAAGAGATGAACAGAACAGATGTGACCGAAATCGACGAGAACGAAACAGAAGTGAGCGGATGCTGCAGCGGAAAAAAGAAAGTCAGGTCCGTGAAAGAGCAGAAAGATCTCATGAATCGTCTCAACAGGATTGAAGGACAGATCCGGGGAATTAAGGGCATGCTTGAGAAGGATGCCTACTGCATCGATATTTTGAATCAGGTGTCGGCCGCGAATTGTGCGCTCAACAGTTTTTCGAAAGTGATGCTGGCCAGTCATATCAAGTCCTGTGTGGCAGAAGATGTCAGAGAAGGCAATGAAGAAAAACTGGATGAACTGGTCAGAACACTTCAGAAACTGATGAAGTGAGGTGATGCGATATGGAACAATATACCGTTACAGGGATGAGCTGCGCCGCATGTCAGGCCCGCGTGGAGAAAGCTGTCAGTGCCGTTCCGGGTGTAACATCCTGTTCGGTCAGTCTTCTGACCAATTCGATGGGGGTAGACGGGACCGCGGCTCCGGAACAGATCATCGAAGCGGTCACGAATGCCGGATACGGGGCGGAAATCAAAGAAGCTTCCGGGAAGAGCGCCGGAAGCCTTTCGGCGAAGATCGCTGCTGAGGAGGATGCGCTGAAAGACCGGGAGACACCGAAGATGAGAAAGAGGCTGGCCGCCTCGCTCGGTTTTCTTCTGGTCCTCATGTACTTTTCCATGGGACATATGATGTGGGGATGG
>DMAZ01000208.1:13877-16369 GCA_003446335.1 Lachnospiraceae bacterium
CCCTCCCGGCTTTCTTTGACGGAAATCATGTGGCCATGGGGCTCGTTCAGATGATCATGGCAGCCATCGTCATGGTCATCAACCAAAAATTCTTTGTGAGCGGCTTCAAAAGCCTTTCTCACGGTGCTCCGAATATGGATACGCTGATCGCGATGGGGTCCGGTGCCGCGTTTGTTTATTCGACGATCATGCTCCTTGCCATGACACGGGCCCAGGTCGACGGGAACATGGGACTCGTAGAACAATATATGATGGAGTTCTATTTTGAGTCCGCGGCAATGATCCTTACTCTGATCACGGTCGGAAAAATGCTGGAGGCGTATTCGAAAGGGAAGACGACAAATGCGCTGAAGTCTCTCATGAAGCTGGCCCCGAAGACCGCAAATGTCATCAGGGACGGACGAGAAGTCACTGTTGAAATCGACAGCGTCCGAAAGGGAGATGTTTTCATTGTCAGACCTGGTGAGAATATACCTGTGGACGGTATTGTCCTTGAGGGTGAGAGCGCCGTCAACGAATCAGCCCTTACAGGTGAGAGTCTCCCGGTCGATAAGACTGTGGGAGATGAAGTGTCATCGGCGACATTGAATCAGTCCGGGTTCCTCAAATGCGAGGCGACGAGAGTCGGAGAGGATACATCTCTTGCCCAGATCATACAGATGGTCAGTGATGCTGCAGCCACAAAAGCCCCGGTCGCGAAACTGGCCGATACCATCTCGGGGTATTTCGTCCCGGCAGTAATAGGAATTGCGGTCGTGACGACTCTGATCTGGCTTCTCGTCGGACAGACCGCAGGATTTGCCCTTGCCAGAGGAATCTGTGTGCTGGTCGTCAGCTGCCCCTGTGCTCTTGGTCTGGCAACGCCGGTAGCGATCATGGTCGGCAACGGTGTCGGTGCCAGGAACGGCATACTTTTCAAAAATGCGGAAGCTCTTCAGGAAACAGGGAATATTCAGATAGCGGCTCTTGACAAGACAGGTACGATCACAAGCGGAAAACCGGTCGTGACGGATATTATTCCCGCGGAAGGGGTCTCGGAAGCAGACCTGATGAGAAAGGTATTTGCCCTTGAAAGAATGAGCGAACACCCGCTTGCCCACGCTGTTGTAGAATATGTGAAGGGGAAGGCATCTTCCGGAGAGGAAGACGCACAGGCAGAAGGACGGGTCACCGAGTTCAGGGCGCTCCCCGGAAACGGCCTGACGGCTAAATATGACGGGGAGATACTTTTTGGCGGCAGCTATCGTTTTATCTCGTCGAAAGTAAGAGTGACCGGTAAAATGAGAGAACAGTCCGAAAAGCTGGCATCCGACGGCAAGACTCCTCTATTCTTTGCGACGGGGAGAGGAATGCTCGGTATCATCGCGGTTGCTGACACGATGAAGGAAGACAGCGCGGAGGCGATCCGCCAGCTCAGAAATATGGGCATCCACGTTGTCATGCTGACCGGTGACAACAGACAGACCGCGGAGGCGATCGGAAAACTGGCAGGCGTAAATGAAGTGATTTCGGGCGTTCTTCCGGACGGTAAAGAAGCCGTCATCCGTGCCCTGCAGGAAAAGGGCAAAGTCGCTATGGTCGGAGACGGCATTAATGACGCGCCCGCCCTTACACGTGCGGATATCGGCATCGCGATCGGCGCAGGAACGGATGTGGCCATCGATGCGGCGGATGTCGTGCTTATGAAGAGCAGTCTTATGGATGTTGCGGCAGCGGTCAGACTGTCCCGCCGGACATACAGAAATATTCTGGAAAACCTTTTCTGGGCGCTTATTTATAATTCCCTGCTGATTCCTGTCGCGGCGGGTGCGTATTCGCATCTTTTCGGAATCACAATGGATCCGATGCTCGGTGCGGCAGCTATGTCGCTATCCAGCTTCTGTGTTGTATCCAACGCGCTTCGTCTGAACCTTATGAAGGTCCACGATGCGTCAAAAGATAAAAAAATGAAAAAAGCTGTACAGCCAAAAGAGGATGGCTGCCTGCTGGAAAAGCAGGAGGAGGTCGCCGGTGTAGGCGCGAAAGGAGATTTTATGACAAAGACAATGAAGATCGAAGGTATGATGTGCCCCCACTGTGAGGCAACCGTTAAGAAGGCACTTGAGGCACTTGAGGGAGTATCAGAGGCACAGGTGAGCCATGAGACGGGGCAGGCGGTCGTAACGCTCATCTCTGATGTAGATGATGCGGTCCTCACAAAAGCCGTGGAGGATAAGGACTATAAAGTACTCGGCGTGGAATGAACCGCCGGCTCAATATAAAGTGAACAGATGAATACCGCGCGCTCTGCGGGATGAACAATTGAGCGGGGTATTCCCTGAAGGGGCTGTCGCATTAAGCAGAAAAGTGCATAAATATTCATGAAGGGACATCCACAGCGCCGATACTTTAAATTTTCGAACGAAAGTGCAGAAAATTTATTAGTACCGCTGCGCGAGGACTAAGCGCGAGCGGTTCCTGAATGAATTATTTATACATATAATGCTTAATGC
>DMAZ01000069.1:0-1313 GCA_003446335.1 Lachnospiraceae bacterium
TCCTTGGTTTCAAGATCATTATTGTATGAGGTGCTGCTGCTACTGCTGTGGTCGTATCCGTAGCCCAGAGGTGCGTCCCGGAACGGGTTATGTACATCTCCATACTCATCATAGGACGAATAGGAACTTCCTGAAGAACTGCTCTTCGTAGCCCCCTCAACCCATTTTCCGTCGCCTCCGACATAATATCCATCGACCCAGGTATCGGTTGCCATTGCCCCATCGCTGCCCATATAATAGTCTCCTACCCATTGGTCAGATGCCAGTGCTCCGCTGCCGGAAGCATAGTACCAGTCTCCGGTCTCGGGATGCTGATACCAGTTGTCCTGGACTAAGTACCCGGAATCATTGAACGCATACTTTTTCCCGCCTATTTCATAGATGCCACTGGACGGGAAACTTCCGTCACTGTTCCGGAACCACCATCCGCTGCTGTCCTCTACCCACTCTCCAGCAAAAGCGGTAAAGCACATAACACCGCCGAGCAGCAGAGCCATCACACCTGTCATAATTCCTTTTTTGATCATTTTAATCTCTCCCTTCTTCCGGCCATTTCTTCCGGATATTGAACTGTTGGTTTTTCTGCATCAAAAACTCATGTAATGCTATAGGGTCTTTCTATTCTCTATGGGAGGCCGGAGCCTGACCTTTATGAACCTATCTTACTCACCACAGGATCCTCAATGTTTGTGAGATTTATCGGATCGAGTTTCCCCAGATCGATATCATAATATAAGGTTTCCTTAAGTTCCTTTCCATAGCTCCAGTAGTATACATCTCCTCTGATGCGGATCGTGACCCGAACATTACCCGTTTTCCGGGACCTTTCGATACTGAATGTTGAGTAGTCTCCAAACGTGTCCACATAGGTATCATTTCTCTTTGGAGCGATACTGATCCTGTTCACCTTATATCCGTCCTTCCCGTCATATTCGCCATTCCAATACTTTGTTATGTCATGGGAGAACGGAGATGGAGAGCCTGTGAGATATCCTTCTATGATATACCAGTTCTCTTTTGTAACCTCCGGCGGATCATCTCCCGGAGCTCTGTTTGGATCATCAAAAGCGGTGCACGTTACTACCCTGCCGTTGAAAGTGAGGGCGGGATAGTTATAAATACTGTAAGTGTCAAAGCTCAACCCATTGCGGTAATCATTGAGCGGCGCAAGGGTAAACCTTACCTCTCCGTTGGGGAATACCTCTACAAGGTTGTTCTCCGGAGAACCGTCAATACGTAAATACTCCAGCATCAGCTGAAGCTGCGGGATCTCCTTTTTTCCATTCACGGTGATATATACATCCGTGACGCGG
>DMAZ01000069.1:1420-5146 GCA_003446335.1 Lachnospiraceae bacterium
TTACCGGAATTCAAGTCTTTAAAGACCATCTTCTTCGGAGCGCCCATCATCATGTAGTGGTAGTAGGTACAGCGAAAAACGATATCACTTTTCTTGTTTGCCTGAGGCAGGAAGCCCGGCGTATACGGCCAGTAATTGCGAACGGAATTCTCGCCTCCGTCACTGTCGATGGGCAGGAAAACAGGTCCGTCTGCTCCTTCAAACCACATAGGTGTCTTGAACTTGTCATCAAATATGCTTTCCCCATCAGGAAGGGAACGATACTTACGGTTGGAATTGATGCTCTGCCAGTCTACGCAGTATACGGAATCGGCAAATGTCTTCCCACTGCCAACTGCCTCGTCGATCACGTGGAATACCAGGGTTCTGTTCAGTATCGGCAGAACCTCCTTTTCCATCTTCTGCATCACAACATCACAGGCCTTCCTCTGATATCTGTAGGTGACATTATCAAGGATACCAACAGTATCGACTCTTAACTTTTTAATATAGGAATCAGAAATCCTGATCTGCTTCGATGCCTGCAGATTGTAAGGATCCTTTCCGAGATACTTGTACTCATCAAGGAATTTATACCTTGGCCCCTGTCCGCGGGCTCCCTGGGTCTCCTTCACCGGCAGCTTCCAGAAGGCACCGGCTACAGAACGGTAAAAATCATCGAAAATGGTCTCAAGCTGCTCCGGCTGATCTGCATAGAGCTCCATCAGCTTGGAAAATGCAGCTGCAAACCCCTTGTAGGTATCTGTACGAAGACCTTTTTTTGAGTTAATGAAGCTGCTGAACTCCTTGAACCTCTTGTCGTCCATATTGACAGGTTTTTCCATAAGGGCTACGTGATAGTCATCTTGAGCAGCCTTACTGAACTCCTCAGAATCGTAATACAGAGTCACTCCGGCATCCTGATAGAAGCGCCGGTATACCTCTCCCTCATCCGGATAGTACTGTTTATACCATTCATCAACTCCTTCGGTGATATATTCATTGTATTTTATGGAATATGCCGTGAGTGCCAGCCCGATCACAGCCATGACCGGGTTCAGTACTTCGGGGGTGAAGGTTCCCACAACTCCTGTCGAGGTGCTGAAAAGGTCCAGCTTATGCTCCTTGACGGTATCCCAAAGTGCCTGGGAATAGGAGTTCGTGGTTTTATCCAGGGCTTCTGCCCGGATCTTATAGCCTGTAAGGATGACGTCGAGCATCGTCATGACCTGACCTATTTGTTCCGGCCATAGTTTTGTTTCAGGGACTTTTTTTGCAGCCGCTGCTGCTTTGTTCGTGGAAGGCACTTTATCGTAACGAAGTCCCGCATTTACCTGAAATGCCCCTTCAGCGATTCCGTAATCGCCCACAGCTTCCGCCAGGATATCGGCGGCAGGATGATAACCTTCCTCGGTCATTGCGGAGCGATCCCTCGCCGTTTTCGTCAGCAGTGCCATGCTGCGGTGAAGGTCTTTTACATCTTCCAGGGTTCTGTTCTGAAACAAGTTCCACATGCGTTCGTAGTCGATCCGCACCGACTCTTCCATGCGCCTGTTCTTATGACGGTTTTCTATAAATATTCCATGCTTCAGATCAATGCGCCTGCCGTCATCGACGATCAGGTCAAGCCGCTTTTCATCAAAGATATACTTCTTTCCGAAGAGACTGAAATGATCTGTATAGATGATATAGTTCTTTCCGTCCTCACTGACCTCGCTATAGATATCCTCCCATCTGCCGGTCTCAGCATTGTACCAGACACAGCCTGTGCTTCCGTCGTTCCCGCGAGGGATGGTGATACGGATATCACTGTCAAACTCATGTGTACCGGAAGCCAGCGAGAAATCATAAGCCTTGATGGACCAGCCGTCCTTTCCCTGAGTGAGTTTCGGAAGGTCACGGACTTCGATGCGGTCACCCGCTGCTTCCAGCTCCCAGGAAGGGATATCTACACTCACTTCTCCAAGTACCACACTTCCCTGATTTGGGATCACGTCAGCAGACTGTAAAGGAGCTTCTTCCAACTGAGCGGAGGTATACCGAAGCGGGATCTCACCTGCTGAAAGAGCCATGGGATCAGCCAAGTCATCATAAACCATACCGTCCCCTGCACCGTTGGCAGATACTGAATCTCCACCTGCATCTTTACCGGTTTTTTTTCCTGTTGTTTGGTAGGTGCTTCCAATGTCTTCGGGTCTTCCTTTCTTTACAAGGAATCCCGGATACTTAAAAGCCGTCACAACAAAAATCGCGGCTATCAGCACTCCTGCAAGAATACGTTTCCGGCTGTCTTTTCCGGATGCTGCAGGATGTGCCTGCCTTACCTTTTTTTCAGTTTTGAATGCCTCATGCTTTTGAGTTTTGACCCCGCCCCCGGCAGCTACCGTGAAGTGATACCCGCAGTACCGGCAGAACTTAGCTTCTGCCGCGTTTTCTTTTCCGCAGGATCTGCAATATTTGATCGGCCTGACACGGCTTCGATCAGGATCGGAAGTCTTCATAAATTCAGTGCCGCAGGTCGGACAGAATATCGCCTCTGCCGGCGACTGCATACCGCACTTACGACAGTATTTCATCTTTCCAGCCATAGTAGGATTCCTTTTTTAGAGCTGATCTCTGCACCGGACTGTTTCATCCGGATACGGACCGGCGCTTCACGATATCACCGTTTCACTTTTCTGTCTGGTCTTTTCTGACAGGATCAGCTGAAACTCAAGTTCTGGTTTTCATATACATCAGGGACTGTCTCGACGACATAAGTTCCCTAAATTAATTATAAGCTTTTTGCCCCTTTCACGAAGTGTGCCAAAATCATATGCAATGCATCTTTCGTTTGTCACGCTTGTGTAGTATTCTTGACTAAAGAAGCAGCTGGCATGGAATTGCTTTTCATCACCATTTGTGATGCGGCCGGCTTGCGGAAAGGAGAGACTATCATGTTTTTTGCCAGGATCAACGAACTGTTCCAATGCTTAGGAGCAAAAAACGGTCAGGTGGCAAAGCTTGCCGGATTTGACCGGACCAATATAAGTCGTCTGCGAAGCTCTGCCCGGATTCCCGGTAGAACCGGTCCGACGATACGGAAACTTGTCACAGGGCTGTATCTCTATGCAGATAATCGTAATGAACTTGATATACTCTGTGGATGTATCGGTGCAGATCCGGGTGAAAACGCAGATGAGATCAAAGATAAGATAAGGGACTGGCTCTACGAAGGAGAGCCGGTAAATGTGAAAAATGATGCTGCGTCGCCGGTGCCTCCAAAGGTCATAAAAAAACCAAAGCCGGTCTATCATTTCTTCGGGGAACGTCTGGATGCGGTGATGAAGCTGACGGATCTGTCCAATGCCCGTTTCAGTCATTATATCCATATGGATGCATCCATGGTCAGCCGCTTCAGGACAGGGGTACGTACTCCCGTTCCGGAGAGCAATGTAACTGCAAGGATTTCTTCTGTTCTCTATGAAAGAGCAGCCGCCGGAGGAAAACTCAGTGGTCTTGCCGGGCTCATGGGGATCTCTGCCGATATGATCGATGAAGAAGCCATCTCCGCCTGGCTGTTTGATGACGGATATATCACTGACCGGGATGCCGGTATCGCGGAAAGCCTGCTGGGTTTTTTTGACACCTTTTCCACAGAGGCTCAACTTTCCCTTCCGGCACCGGAAGAAACCGTCCCGGAAGAGATCATCCGGTCGGAACAAACCGAATACTTCGGAAGAGAAGGAATACGAAGCGCAGTCCTTC
>DMAZ01000069.1:5245-6174 GCA_003446335.1 Lachnospiraceae bacterium
TCGGATGAAGATCAGTCGTGGCTTACCGGAGACAAAGGTTACCTTATGCGCTGGGCAGCCCTTATGAGTGCCTGTGTCAAAAACGGTACAAGGGTACGGATCATTCACAATGTAGAACGTGATCTTTCAGAGATGACGGACGCCATCAAAAGCTGGCTGCCGCTCTATATGTCCGGCATGGTAGAGTCCCGATACAGCACCCGGAAACGAAACCCGAGATTCTCTCATACCGTTTTCCTCTGCCCGGGGAAAGCCTGTATAGAAGCTTTTCACCCCATCGGTACGGAAGCGTCAGGGGTTTATCATTACTATACGGACCCGCATATACTGGAGGTTTGTCTGTCGGGATTTGAAAGCATGCTGGAGAATGCGCAGCCCCTTTTGAAAGTTCCTGCCGCACCGGCAGCTGAAGGCGATTCGGAACTCACGGTTATTCAGAGCGGTCTGTCCCTTGCGACTATGTCGGAAGAACTGGTTAGTTCTTTTGATGAACCGGCACTGTATGAAAAATGGAAGGCTCTTCGGGATACAATGTTTTTGAGGCTTGAAAAAGCAAGGGTGAACGAGTGTGTCACACTTGCTGATGATGAAGAGCTGTTTTCCGGAAAAGTACGGATCGGGGAACAAAACGGGATCAGTGAACTCTTCTATACTCCAAAGCAATATGCCATGCACCTTCGGAATATCATCCGGTTGTCAGAGATATATCCGAACTACCGCCTGTATCTTCTTCCGGAAACGCCATTTCCCAATATGAAACTGATGATCACTGAAGACAGTACAAGTATCATCCACGGGAAAAAGCCGGAGCTTTCCTTTGGGTTTACTCACCCACTCATGTGCCGGGCCTTCCTAAGCTATGCAGAAGCTCTGATGCAGCAGTACCGGATGGACAGGAATACCCTCAGAAAGACCCTGGAAGCAAAGTG
>DMAZ01000159.1 GCA_003446335.1 Lachnospiraceae bacterium
TCCCGTCTCTCGACGAAATCAGATTTGAGTCTGTGATTTGACTATGTCAAACCGTTCTCTGAATTTTCTTCCCGTTCTGATCCTCAGAGGGGGATCTGAACGTTAGGAATTTTCAGGGTTGCATTGCTGTTTATTTGTCAAGGTTCTAAACGATCCAAAACGGATCATCGGCATTTCTGCTTAACGGAGAAGGAGGGATTTGAACCCTCGCGCCGCTATTAACGACCTGCACCCTTTCCAGGGGTGTCCCTTCGGCCAGCTTGGGTACTTCTCCATAGTTGCTCGAATCTGATTCGATATGAAATTACTGCCTGCAGATAATCCGCAACAGCAAGTAGAAGTATAACACAGGAATCCAAAACAGGCAAGCGCTTTTTCAAATTTTTGTCCACTTTTCAAGGCATTTACCTGTAATGATCAAGTCCCCTCCCTGCCGGACAGCAGGAAGGGGGCTTCTCATATGAATGTATGATTTCGACCGGACTTACAGCACCGGTCAGGATTTCCCGGTGATCAGTTATTATACATGGCTCAAGGTCAGCGTCATTTCGCCTCTCGCGTAGAGAATACCGTCCATGGCCGGGACGAATACACTGCCGCCGCTCTCGATTTCAAGTTCCGTGCCCATGAATTCCAGACGGCCGCTGCCTTTCATACAGATGATTGATGTGAACTTGCTGCTGTCCATCGGAATTCGGGTCTCCCCCTTCACATCATAGACAGTCGCCTCGAAATACTTGCATCGGCTGATGACGGTACCTTCCGCATCCTCCTCCGATTCGACCTCTCCGGGCACATACTTGTTGAAGTTCAGAACATCCAGAGCCTTCTGCAGATGCAGTTCACGAGGATTGCCGAACTTATCCCTGCGGTCAAAGTCATACAGACGATACGTGCAGTTGGAGCTCTGCTGAATCTCGCAGATCAGGTTGCCCGCACCGATCGCATGAACGGTCCCGGCAGGAATGTAATAAACATCACCCGGTTTCGTCGGATAGAAATTCAGGACTTCCATAATCGTATTGTTCTTTACTCTCTCGGCGACCTCCTCCGCGGAAACATCCCTGTTGAATCCGACATAAAGACCTGCGCCCTCCTCTGCGGCCATAACATACCACATTTCGTTCTTGCCGTAATCGTTCTCTCTTTCAAGCGCATAATCATCGTTCGGATGTACCTGGACCGAAAGATTGTCCCGCGCATCGATGAACTTGACAAGAAGCGGGAAATTCTGAAGAGGACTGCATTTCCATCCGAGGGCTTCCTTACCTGCTCCCCGCAGATAATCTCCGAAACGCATGCCTTTGTACTCTCCGCTGTCCAGAATACTCTGACCTGCGATATGAGCGGACATCATCCATGCTTCCGCAATAATATCGTAATCGCAGTTCATACCGTAGATGTCACGAAGCTTTGTGCCGCCCCACAGGTAATCCTTGAAAGCAGGCTGCAGTCTGATCAGCGGTTCGATATTGTAGCCTTTTCTGACCACCTTTGTGCCGGATGCGGGTATGATATCCTCATGTCCGTAAGAGACGTCACCGACTGTCGTCTCTACGAATATCAGCGTTTCTTCGCCTGCATTTGAAATACTGTGTTCACAGCCTGCCGGCAGGTCAATATTCGACCGCATTCCATACACAGCGCTGACACCGCCCTTGATGATGGTAGCCTCGCCCTGTACGACAGCGATATTCTTACTCCTGTTGGCATGACTGTGGGTCGGGATCGTATGTCCCGCCGGGACAAATACGCGGCGGACTCTGTATCCGGGCTCCTGCACAAGCTGTTCAAAATGTCCCCACGGACGATAGAACACCGTACCCATCTTGGCGACACGTGCAAGTTCCCTGTGAGACTGAACGATATCCCGGATCTCGGCAGACTTCCCATAGCGGCCGATATAAATCGCATCAGGGGTATTTGCGATCATAACATTATCCAGACCGTTCACGACGATCGTCTGATTGGGCGACGTATTCAGGACCACTGTGTTATAGCAGTCTTCCGTCACTACCTGACCCTGCATGCTGATATCTGTCTCAGGGATGTCTTCCATACTGTCGATCTGGCTCCACAGGAAAACGCCCTTGACTGCTTTCAGCCTGTCTGTTTTCTCAAGAAGATTATAGGCAATGGACATCTCATCAAAGACTCTCTCGCTCTTCGCCGAATAATAAGCGTAATTGCTGTTGAGACCCATACCGGCCTCCGCCTCCGAGAGATCGTACGTCTTGCCCTCGATAGAATAATCCAGCGGCGTGTCGACCTGGCGTCCCGCGAACACGCGCTCGCACTTTGCGTATTCCTCCGGTTCCGCCTTCTTGAATTCATTCAGGAAAACATCGGCCTCGAAAAGAAGCATGCCAAGATTTCTGTAGACCGCTTCCAGCCTGAGATCAATATTATTGATCGCATTCTGATCGGGTTTCTCGACGAACTTATCCATACTTCCGTCATCTTTCAGTCCGAAAATATATCCGAACCTCGGATTCATGATCGTCTCGCGCAGTGTAAAGAGGGAGATGTTCCCCTCTCTCGCATACTCCTTGGCCTGCATCACACAATCTTTATAGTCCATCTCTCCGTTTCCGGTCTCGGGTCTCGTGTAGATAACGTGATCGGATACGACGACGAACACATACTCGGAAGGAACAAGATCCATGCAGGCAAGCGCAATTGCCTGAAGAGTACCTCTGCTCTCCTCCTCATATACACAGCGATAGGGAGTGCCCTGAAATGCTTTCATCTGATCTTCAATGATGAACCTGTATTCCGCTCTAGTAATAATTATATATTCATCACAAAACGGTAGATTGCGGGATACGGTCTCCTGAAACAGTGAATGGTTCTTCTGGATCTGAATGAACTGTTTCGGATAGTTTTTACGGGAAAGCGGCCACATACGTGTTCCCTGTCCGCCGGCGAGTATAAGACATTTCATTGTGTTACCTCCTGCTCAAGTCATGTTCTCCATAATAATGATCCATTTATAATTCAACATTAGTTTTAGTTTAGCACAGGAAAGACAAATTTCAAGTAATAATCAAAATGTATGAATCATTTGCTTTTCCGCGACGGAATCTTGTGAAATTTAGCCAAAAAAAGGGAGGCGCTACTCTTCCGCCCCCTTTGAACGACATTCCCGGCACAGACCGACGAACTCAATGCGATGAGCTTCGATCAGAAATCCGGACTCACTTTCAATCCCGTCAAGCTCTCTCATATACGGGAGAGCATAATCTTCAATTTTGCCGCAGGATCTGCAATGGAGATGATAGTGCTGCTCGGTATTGTAATCATAGCGGACATCCTCCCCGCTGAGCTGGACTCTGGAGATAAGCCCTTCATCAGCAGCATCTGAGAGAACACGAAAGACAGTGGCCCGCGACACCCGGTGACCGCTCTTTTGAAGCTCCTCGGAGAGCATGGTCGCTGTGGGATGGTAATCCAGATGAACAAGCACATCTTGAATTGCTTTTTTCTGTATTGTTTTCCTCTTATCCGTTCTAGCCATCTTTTTCTCCGATCATGATTTCGTCTTCTCGAAATTTTAACAAGACTACATCTTAATATAGTAATAGTATCGGTTTCATATATAGTTAATCAAGACTAAATCTATCGGATACTTCGGTTCTAAAATCAGGATTTTTATGCTTCCGCAGGACCCGTCTCATAGACGATACACTCCCCGTTCTCCACCTGATAACTGTAAAAATCACCGCCCGCTATCTGTGACAGGATCGCCATGATGGTCCCTCCATGGACCACGAAGCAGGCATCAGCGCCGCCTGTCCTCTCCATGACGCGATAGAATCCTTTCAAAGCGCGGACCTTCATTCCTTCCATCGATTCACCATTCGGGAACGGTGCTCTCCCTCCGCTTTCGATCCACTCCTGGTAGATGGGATCGCCGTCAAGCTCCTCATAATTCTTCATCTCAAATTCGCCGAAATCACATTCCGTAAATTCTGGAACAGGTATCTGCATCGCGTCAGGAAAAATGACGGAAGCGCTCTCACGGCAGCGGAGCAGAGGGCTCACATATACAACAAACGGATCTCCGGGATATTCTCCCGCCGCCTTGCGCGCGAGAAGCTCTTTACGTCCCTCCCTGCAAAGGGGCTGGTCCGTGCGTCCTACGTATCGGGATTCAAGATTTCCCTGCGTCTTTCCGTGTCTGATAAAGGTCAGTTTCATATTGTGCTCCTTCTATTAATGTCCCAGATGACAGAATGTACATATGATCACAGCGAAAAGCAGTTCCGCCATCATGATAAAGCAGCCACACAGGTCTCCTGTCAGACCTCCGAATTCTTTTTTCGTATGCCGGAGAAAATGCGTGACGAGCAGGGCACCTGCCGCAAGGAAGACAGTTCCGAGCTTCAGATCCGCATAACACACTGCCGCGACGCAGGCTGCATCCCACAAAATCATGATGATCCTCACGGTCTTCAGGTCTCCGGCTCTCGCAAATGTATAAGCCAGGCCTTCTCTTTTCGCACTCTTTCCGAAAACAAGCGCCGTCCCGGACAGAGCGCGCGAATAGACGAACATCATGACAAATGTAAGCATCGTCCCTTCTTTTTCAAAATCAATTTCCGAAATCGCCGCGACCATACATAAATAATAAAGAATGAGCATGATCACCGCAAAGGCACCTATATGACTGTCCTTCAGGATCTCCAGCTTCTTCTTTTGATCCTGCCAGGAGTGGACAGCATCCATCGTATCGACGAATCCGTCCGCGTGGATTCCTCCTGTTACCATGAGAGGAATTGCAGTCAGTATACAGACTTTCGCTGTGCTGCCCACATCAAAACAGCCGGAAGCTCTGACCCAGAGCATGCAGGCAGCTCCCGCAACGGCCCCCACAAAGGGGAAAAAGCAGAGGGAAAAGCGCATATTCTTCTCGCTCCAGTCCACTTTCGGCATCGGTATTCTGGAATACATAGAGAACGCTATGATGAGTGAAGACAGGATCATATACAGCCTCGTTTCCATAAGATTTCCATAAGATAAAATAAAAAGCCCGGAAATAAGTCCTTTGACCTTTTCCGGGCTTTATATTCTGTATGCATTCAAGCAATCAGTATATAAGAAGCGCAGAGGATGGGATTCGAACCCATG
>DMAZ01000201.1:0-2697 GCA_003446335.1 Lachnospiraceae bacterium
ACATATTTATTGCCGTCTTTCCCCGGCACAGCTTTTTTTTCACTCATAAGCGGTCTCCTTTGAACTACCCCGACTGCAATCGTCAACATGCAGTCAGATCCAGCCAAATATTTATACAATTGTATTTTATCATTTAAATTTACTAAATACAAATATTAACAGCGGAAAAGATCTGAATCAGCTTTAAAGCAAACTGCGCGAGACGAATGTCACCTTGCGCGCGTATCTCATGACTGAAGCACGAGTATTGAGCGATGAAGCCGGATTTCACTCTGCGCGCGTATCTCATGATTAAAATCACAAGTATTGCGCGATGAAGAATAAAAATGACCGGGGAATCGGCTTTCGCCAATTCCCCGGCACACAAATCACTAAACAAGAACCTTTGACAGGAAATCTCTGAGCCTCGGATTCTCCGGATTGGAGAAGAACTCCTGCGGCGGCTTGTCTTCCTGTATCTTCCCTTTATCAATAAAGATGACGCGGGTAGCGACTTCTTTGGCAAATCCCATCTCATGAGTAACAACGATCATAGTCATCCCCTGCTTAGCCAGGACTTTCATGAGCTCCAGGACCTCGCCTACCATTTCCGGATCCAGCGCGCTGGTCGGTTCATCAAAGAGCAGGACCTCCGGATCCATGGCCAGAGCACGCACAATTGCAATTCGCTGCTTCTGACCGCCGGAAAGCATATTGGGATATTCATACGCCTTGTCGGCAAGACCGATACGCTCAAGGAGCTCCATGGCCTGCTTATCCGCCTCCGCCTGGGATTTTCTTTTCAGGAGGACCGGCGCGAGTGTAATGTTCTTCTTAACTGTCATATGAGGGAAGAGATTAAAATGCTGAAATACCATTCCCATTCTGGAACGGACATGATCGATTTCCCTGTCGACCACTTCTCTTCCATCCAGAAAAATCTGTCCGCCTGTCGGCTCCTCAAGGTGTGTAAGGCATCTCAGAAAGGTAGACTTTCCGCACCCGGACGGACCGACGAGAACGATCACGTCTCCCTGCTCTACATTAAGATCAATACCATCCAGGACCTTCAGGTCCCCGAAGCTTTTCTGCAGATTCTTAACGGCGATCACTCTGTCTCAGCCTCCTTTCAAAAATTCCGAGAAGATACGTAAAGATCATGACCAGGATCAGATAGATAACAGCCGTGATAAGCAGGGGGAACATAGCTTCATATGTACGATTCATGATTCCCTGTGCCGCATACAGCAGCTCTTTACCGCCTATGACCGTGATCAGAGATGTATCCTTGAGCAGGATAATAAATTCATTGCCGAGCGCAGGCAGGACTGACTTGATCGCCTGCGGTATGATGATCTGGATCATCGTCGTCATATAATTGAGACCAAGGCTTCTTCCTGCTTCCATCTGTCCGGAATCGACAGCCATAAGGCCGCCGCGGATGATCTCGGATACGTACGCACCGGAGTTGATACCCAGTGTCAGCGTTCCGACCATTGTGAAATTGCGGCTGCTTGAGAATACGACCATTCCCATAATGAGCAGCTGGACCATCATCGGTGTACCTCGGATGATCGTGACATAAATCTTAAAGATCCAGTTCACAATTCCGAGCAGAGGATTCTTTTTTGATTTCTGCTGATCATGTGCCGTACGCAGCAGGGCAACAATAATGCCGAGCAGGATACCCATTGCGAGGGCACATGCGGTAACCAGCAGCGTCGTACCGACACCTTCCAGATAGAGCTTCCATCGCTCATTAAATAAAAATGCCTGATAGAACTTCATAAAGAAGTCCTGGGCAAAAGTAAGCTTCCCACCATCTGCAGCCAGCTGCGACAGTGCTTCATACGTCGCTTCCAATTCCTGCGGCCCCCTTCTTTTCTTTTCAAAAATTGACGGTCTCTGATAAGACGAACCGGATCCTTCGCTGCATGCTTTTACGCGCTCCGGATCCGGAAGTGAACTGTCTTATTTATGCATCAAGTCCCACAGCGTTTATTCCGCAGTGATATACTTGTCAATAATAGCCTGAACAGTACCATCTGCCTGAAGTTCCTCAAGCGCACCGTTTACGGCGTTAAGAAGAGCTGTGTTGCCCTTTGCCATACCGATCGCGTAGTCTTCTGAGACATACTCTGTGTCGAGGATCTTCAGTCCTGTGTTTGCAGCTACGAATGCCTTTGCCGGCTCCTGATCGATAACGACACAGTCGACCTGTCCGTTATTCAGGGCCTGTACAGCTGTAAGACCGTTGTCATATGTTGTAATACTGTCTTCGCCGTAATCATCTGCGCAGTAGATGTTGCCTGTTGTGCCGCGCTGTGTGCCGATCATATGTCCTTCAAGATCATCAACACTCTTGATTTCGGAATCTTCCTTGACAATGATGACCTGAACGCCTGTTGCGTAAGTATTGGAGAACTCCATGACTTTCTGACGTTCTTCCGTGACAGAAACGCCCGCCATGACGATATCGCTCTTGCCCTGCTGAGCTGCAAGAAGAGCAGCATCGAAATCCATATCGTCAACCTGCAGTTCAAGACCAAGTTTCTTGGCGATTGCGTCTGCGACCTCAATATCAATACCTTCAAGGTCGCCGTTGTCTGTTGTCATCTCATACGGCGGGAAAGCCGCATTCGTGCTCATTGTAAGCTTGCCCTCTGTGACCGTAACAAGGTCCGCAGTCTCTGCTCCAGATTCAGCTGCCTCTGCTGT
>DMAZ01000201.1:2823-5703 GCA_003446335.1 Lachnospiraceae bacterium
GCGGTCTGGCTCTGTGCAGAGCTGCCGCCGCATGCAGCCAGTGAAATCACCATACCTGCTGCGACAAGTACTGCCATAATTTTCTTTTTCATTGCAATCCTCCTTTGTTGCGGCCGCACACAGATCTTTCCGCGGATCCGCACTTTCTGATTGATAATGTCCCTGTATTATTCCGGACTTTTTTAGTATAGGAAGATATTTATGCAATGTCAATCTTAGTTTTTTCCAATATTTATACAAAAATTGCAGGCTTTTGTGCATATTTATTAATTTATATCGGCATCACTCCCCTGCGTAGACACTTTTCACAAGCAACAGGCCGTTGCTGAGGGAGATATTTCTTATCCCCCGATACCCTGTCGGGATCCGCCGGAGACGTTTATACTTCATCGCGGGATCGTACCCACGATGAAGTATAAAAAAGTACGCTCCGTAAATTGGATACAGAGCGTACTTTATTTTTCCTATACCTTATTTTTCCGGGCAGAAATCATCTTCGCCGGAGCTTCTCCGCTTTCCTGAACCGGACAACAGCAAGGCCCAGCATAACAAAGCAGCAGATACACATGGCAATGACAAAAATCACGTTCGGATCTTCTTCATTGAGCGGAAGTGAAAACAGGATCAGCCCGGCTCCTCCGAGCATATGCGCCTGACCAGCCAGTCTGCAATATGTCTTCGTATCCTCATTCTCGGCTTTCTTATAACCCGGAATATACTGTGGTTTTACATTCTTCCACACGATCCATCCGAGGAACATCAGCAGGACCCCTACTCCGAAACACATCATCGCGACGCGCATATTAGGATTATTACCGGCAGCCAGTACCATCTGTATCGTCATGTCTGTAACTCCTCTTTCCGGCTTTCTCAGAATTCCTTCCGGAACCTTCCTGAATGCCGTTCAATTAAGCTTTGGCTGTATAAAGCGGATCACCGACCTTTACGTCACCGGAATCCTTGATGATTTCGATTGAAGAATAATCATCCGCGTTCGTGACCAGGATCGGAGTGAACATCTTATACTCTTTCTTGATGGCATCGATATCGAACTCAGCAAGGAGATCACCCTTCTTAACTTTCGCGCCTTCAGCCACCTTCGGTGTAAAATACTTGCCGCCAAGCTTAACGGTATCGAGACCCATATGGATCAGCATCTCAGCCCCCTGATCATTTGCAAGGGAGAAAGCATGCTTTGTATCAAAAATGCCGATCACTTCGCCATCGAACGGAGCATACAGCTTTCCTTCCGAGGGATCGATCGCAACACCCTGACCAAGAAGACCGGAAGCAAATGCATCATCCGGGACCTCAGATAACGGAACAGCCTTTCCGTTCATCGGAGCATATACGGTCGTGTCTGCAAGTTCCGGCTCGGCAGCGCCGCCTGCTGTCTCATCTTCTTCAGGAATTTCGACCGGATCTTCAAAGCCAACGATCTGAACGAGCACGAAGGCAAGAACACATGCTACGGCTGTTCCGATCAGAGCACCCCAGATACCTCTTGAGAAATCGGGATTTGCTGTTCCGAGAGCCGTGCAGGCATCCTGAGCAGCCTTGTCATAAATAGCACACGGAATGGTGGAGAATCCGACCATTCCCGGATATTTGAAATAACGGGTTCCGAAGAAAGAAGCAATAATACCGCCGACAGCCGCTGCTGCAGTTCCGCACCAGAACGGCTTCTTCAGACGAAGCGTTACACCGTAAATAGCAGGCTCTGTGATACCGAAGAGACCCGTAACACCGGCTGACAGGGCCGCACGCTTCATCTCGGAGTTCCTTGTCTTGAACCAGACACCGAAGCAGGCAGAAGCCTGAGCGCAGACAGCGATTGCAGCCATACCGAAGAAAATCGTGAAACCGGATGTAGCAAGCTCGGAAGTCGCGACCGGTGTGAAGCTGTGGTGGACACCAAAGATAACGAATACCTGCCAGAAGAATGCTACAATACCGTTTGCAAGCCACGGAACGAGATTGTACAGGAACTGATATCCCTTTGCAACTGCATCCGCCACAACTGTTGTGACCGGACCGATCAGAAGAACCGTAAGCGGAACCATGATGATTACGCAGCATACCGGAAGGAACAGGGCTCTGAAGTCCTCGGGAAGAAGATTGTTCAGCTTCTTCTCAACGATTGAGAGGACGCCTACCATGACGATGGCGGGAATAACCGTACCGGAATACGTTGTAGCAGTCATCGGGATGAAGAGGAACTTCAAGGGAGTTCCGGCAGCAATCCCGTTCGCCATCTCGGTAAAGCCCGGATTGATCAGTGCGCAGCAGCACCAAAGCGCAATGAACGGATTACACTTGAAATGCTTGGAGCCTGATACCGCAATAAATGCCGGCATGAAATTGAACGGCGTCCATGAGATAATGTTGTACAGCTGACCGAAACCTGATGCGTCAAAAGCAGCCGAACCGCCCGGCGATACTCTGTCAAGAATCAGACGGATGATAATCAGAAGGCCCTGCAGAAGACCGCCGCCTGCAAGAACATAAAGGAAAGGAACCATCGAGCCGGCAATCGTGGCAATAATCTTGTCGCCGATACCGACTTTCGCCTTCGGAGCATCATCGGAAAATGTCATGATCTTGCTGAGCTCCTCGTAGACATCTTTCGCATGCATACCGATAACGATCTGATACTGACCGCCGGCCTTTACGACCTGAATGACACCGGGCATCTGTTCGATCCTCTTTGTAATCTCATCACTCGGGTCCTCTTTCAGGAAAAGACGCAGTCGCGTCGCGCAGTGCGTTGCGCTGATGATATTGGACTCGCCGATTATGTCCTTAATATCAGCAGCAAGTTTCCCATAATCACGTACTTTAGCCATAGTACCCTCCTAAAGAAAAATTGTTGAAAATGTA
>DMAZ01000249.1:0-159 GCA_003446335.1 Lachnospiraceae bacterium
GTGTTGCCATGGGTCGTGCTATCGTCCGTAACCCGAAGGTATTCCTTATGGATGAGCCGCTTTCCAACCTGGATGCAAAGCTCCGTGTACAGATGAGAACAGAGATTTCCAAGCTTCATGACAGACTTGGTGCTACGATCATCTACGTTACACATGACC
>DMAZ01000249.1:263-6109 GCA_003446335.1 Lachnospiraceae bacterium
GGACGGTATCGTTCAGCAGATCGACACACCGCAGATGCTGTACGATCATCCGGTAAATGAGTTCGTAGCCGGATTCATCGGCTCTCCGCAGATGAACTTTATGGATGCGAAGATCTCCAACAAGGGCAAGACGATCGAAGTCGGCGGATTCAAGCTCGCGCTTTCAAGCGAGAGAGCTGCAAAGCTTGCTGCATACGACGGAAAGACTGTCGTTCTCGGCATCCGTCCGGAAGATGTACATGATGATCCGGACTTCCTTGCAAAGCACAATGAAGCGATCATCAATGCAGAGATCAAGGTTTACGAGCTTCTGGGCGCGGAAGTATTCCTGTACTTCGATTTCGCAGGCAGCCAGATGACAGCCCGCGTTAACCCGCGCACAACAGCCCGTACAGGCGACACAGTCAAGTTCGCGCTTGATATGGAGAAAGCTCATTTCTTCGATAAAGAGACAGAGCTTACGATCGTTGACTGATTAGGATCTGAATAAAAATGAGATCTTTCCCGGCAGGTGATGGACCGGGTCAGGATAATTAAGTGAGATATGATCCGCGAAATATGGTCACAGACCATGTTTCGCGGATTTTTTTACTTTATTTGAAGTTGTGACTAATGTATAATAGTTTCGATTATCTGTCAGCCTTGAGTCAGGGTCCTGCCTGCGGGATATGGCAGGATCTCAACTAAAAGTCAGCTGAATCTGAGTCAGTGGGGTGAGATGAGGAAATCGATCTGTATGAAAAAACGAATTTTAGCAGGCATGCTGGCCATGTTGATCATCGGTACGGGGTGCGCGAACGGCAGCAGTGAATCGAATATACCCCCGGACAATGAATCGGAAGGATTGACGGGGCCTTTATCGGAATCGGACAGCAGCGGGAGCGGTCCGTCAGTCCGGAAGGATGAAGAGGATCTTTCCGCATTATCCGGAACGGAAGAACTGACGGACGATAGTTTTTATGATGAAAGCTCTAAAGATGAAAGCTTTTATAATGAAAGTTATCCGGGAGACCGTCTGCTCTCAGATGAGGCCATCGGCGTCAGGAACGAGTATGTAATATATTGTCCTGACACGGAGCTGCCGGATCTTTTTAAGGCATGTTATCCGGGTTATGAAGCGGTCTCGGATCCATCTGAAGATAACGGAAGGATGGTGGCTGAGGGCAGGATCGGGGACATGAAGATCATATGGATCATTTCGGATTATTTTTATGATTCCCATAATGAGGAGCGGTTGGATGAGCTGCTGATCAGGCAGCAGGAAGAAGGAGCTTCGGATTATGACTGGGTGGATCTTTTTGTCCTGGATGAGGTGAGCCTGGAAAAGTATATCGAGGATGGAGTGAATATTGCACTGGATCTGCGAATGGATCTGAGGATTCCTCTTCTTCATTTCAGATCACAGCTTCCCTACACACAGGAACTTGCAAGTGTCGGGATGCATCTTCGAGGAGCTGCGCTTGATATTTCTCCCGGTGTTTTTATGTATAGAAGGAGCATCGCCAAGGAGGTACTCGGAAGTGATGATCCGGAGACGGTCTCGGAAGCCGTCAGCAGCTGGGAATCATTTCGGGAGACGGCCGGGAAGGCGAAGAACGCAGGATATAAGATGCTGGCCGGATATGATGATGCGTTCGACGTATACGCACAGTCGGCCGAGGAATGGTATTCGGATGACGGGACTATTCACGTCGATGATCGACTGATGGAATGGGTCGAAACGACGAAGGAATTCGCTCAGGAAGGCTGCTGCGGCGAAATGCAGATGTGGTCTGACGAGTGGATGAAGAGCATTACCGGAAAAGGAGATGTTTTCGGTTATTTCCTTTCCGCGGAAGAGATCTGTACAATCAGAGATTCCGTAGAAAAGGATAATGCGGACAGTTTCGGTGACTGGGGAATTGCAGCCGGGCCGGATGCCTGGTACAGAGGAGGAACATGGCTCTGTGCCGCGGTCAATTCGCCGAATACGCGTTTCTCCGGGAAACTTATTGATGATCTGACCTGCAACAGTGACGTCATGAGGGAGATTTATTTAAAGACAGGTCTGACGGTCAATAATGACAAGGTCCTGCTCGAACAGGAAGATACTTTCGAAACTGCTTTTTTCGCAGGTCAGGAAACCGGTCCTGTCTTTTATGAGGCGGCACAGCGAATAAAAAAACCTATGGCGGATGGGGATAAGTGGGCATTGGACGATATTTTTCAGGAAGCCTACCACCCTTATTTTGAAGGAAAATGTTCGAGCAATGACGCTCTGGCCTCATTTTACCAGGTCGCAAAAAGCATGATCTTTACGGAGGACGAGGAATGGTAAGTGATGAGGAGAAGCTGAAACAGTCTGTTGAAGAGCTGAATCGCCTGACCGGACTTCACTTTACACTGGAAGCCGATGATGACGTCGAATCATCCGAAAAATATGAAAAAATAAGGCAGATCACGGCAGCCTGGAGAGAAAAGAACAGCAGGAGCACCTTCCTGACGGAGCTGCTCAGGGGTGTCCTGGCAGAATCCGAAATAGCTGAGAGGACGGCCAGATTTCATCTGGTCTCTGCCGTAAGAAGAGTTCTGTTCGTTATAGAGACAGACGGTGAATCCCTTGACGTCGCTTATCGGATCATACATCAGATGTTCACATCCACGAGTGACATGACCGTAAGAATGGGTGGAAGCCGGCTTGCGCTCATCCGGTCTGCCCAGAAAGAGTATAAAGAGTCTGCCGGGGAGGAGACCGCGCACATGATCGTGGACATGTTGAATGCAGAGGCTATGGTGAGGGCCAAAGTTGCGTTTGCAGAACCCTGTGAAACGCTGGAAGAGCTTCCGGAGGCTTATCAGAACGCTCTGACAGCGCTTACCATCGGCAGGATCTTCTACTCCCATGAGACTGTTCTGGATTTTTCAAGACTTGGAATCGGCAGATTGATCAATGAGCTGCCCGTCGAGGTATGCCGCAGATTTCTGAGGGAAGTTTACCGCGATAATATTCCCGATGAACTGGACGAGGAGACACAGACGACGATCAATACGTTTTTCAGCAATAATCTTAATATATCGGAAACCGCAAGGCAGCTGTACCTGCACAGGAATACGCTGGTATATCGCCTTGAAAAACTTCATCAGCAGACAGGACTTGATATCCGTGTCTTTGAGGATGCAATGACTTATAAAATTGCCTCCATGGTGAGTGGATATCTTAAATATATACAGGAGGACTGATTATGATCAAATTACACGAAGGCGGAGTATATCTGTTCCATGGCACTGAAATCAGTGAGTCTTACAGCGGAAATGCGCAGGCGGCAAGAGAAGGCACGATTGCATACGGTATTCTCAAGCAGCACAACACATCCGGCAATATGGATCAGCTTCAGATCCGATTTGACGCACTGACATCTCATGATATCACATATGTCGGTATCATTCAGACTGCCCGCGCTTCCGGTCTTGAGAAGTTCCCGATCCCTTATGTACTGACCAACTGTCATAATTCTCTCTGCGCAGTCGGGGGAACGATCAATGAGGATGACCATGTCTTCGGACTTACGGCCGCACAGAAATACGGCGGCGTATACGTTCCGCCCATGCAGGCTGTCATTCATCAGTATGCGCGCGAGATGCTCTCCGGAGGCGGAAAAATGATCCTCGGAAGTGACAGCCATACCCGCTACGGAGCGCTTGGGACCATGGCAATGGGAGAAGGCGGTCCGGAGCTTGTAAAGCAGCTCCTTTCACGTACGTATGACATTAAGATGCCGGAAATTGTTGCGATTTATCTGACGGGTGCTCCCCGTCCGGGCGTCGGTCCCCAGGATATCGCGCTGGCTATTATCGGTGCCGTCTTTAAGAACGGCTTTGTGAAGAATAAGGTCATGGAGTTTGTGGGACCGGGTGTAGCCGCTCTTTCCATGGATTACCGTATCGGTGTTGATGTTATGACCACGGAGACGACCTGCCTGTCCTCTATCTGGCAGACGGATGAGCTTACTCGTGAATATTATGCGATCCACAGAAGAGAGCAGGATTACAAGTCTCTGTCGCCAGCTTCTGTTGCCTACTATGATTCTCTGGTGGAAGTTGATCTGTCCGCCATCAAACCGATGATTGCTATGCCTTATCATCCGAGCTGTACCTATACGATTGACGAAGTGATCGCAAATGCTGCCGATATCCTTCATGAAACGGAAGAGCGCGCGAAAGTATCTTTCGGTGATAAAGTCCATGTAGATCTGATGAGCAAACTTAGTGACGGAAAGATCATGGTCGATCAGGGCATTATTGCAGGATGCGCAGGAGGCGGATTTGAGAACATCTGTGACGCGGCAGACATTCTTCGCAATAAAAGCATCGGGACCGGCTGCTTCTCACTGAATGTTTATCCGGCGTCCATGCCGGTCTATATGGAACTTGTGAAGAACGGGGTATTTGCAGATCTCCTTGAGACCGGAGCTGTGATCAAACCGGCTTTCTGCGGACCTTGTTTCGGAGCCGGTGACACGCCGGCCAACAATGCGTTCTCGATCAGGCACTCTACCCGCAACTTCCCGAACCGCGAGGGTTCAAAGGTCCAGGAAGGACAGATTTCGTCTGTTGCGCTGATGGATGCGAGATCTATCGCAGCGACTGCTGCCAACAAGGGTGTTCTGACTTCTGCGGAATACTTTACGGGTGAATATACAAAGCCCAGATATTTCTTTGATGATCGTATTTACAGGAACCGGGTATTTGACAGCAAGGGAGAGGCGGATCCTTCTGTCAGTCTGCAGTTCGGGCCGAACATCAAGGACTGGCCGTCTATGCCGGCACTCACAGATAACCTTCTTCTCAAGGTCGTCAGTGAAATTCATGACCCTGTCACAACAACAGATGAACTGATTCCGTCAGGGGAGACTTCCTCTTATCGTTCGAATCCGCTGAAACTGGCGAGCTTTGCACTATCCAGAAAGGATCCTGCCTATGTCGGGAAGGCCAGGGAGGTCCAGATGGCTGAAATTGCCAGGGAAGAGGCCCTCGGCGAAAGCGAAGATGCTGTCGCTGCGGAAGTTGCCGGTGCCTGTGCGGAGACAGCGGCTGCAATGACAGCGGTCAGGAAAGTATTTCCCGAGGCGGAATATGACAACACAGGAATCGGCTCCACCATTTTCGCGGTAAAGCCGGGTGACGGTTCTGCCCGCGAACAGGCTGCCTCCTGCCAGAAAGTTCTGGGCGGATGGGCCAATATTGCAAATGAATATGCAACGAAGCGGTATCGCTCCAACCTGATCAACTGGGGAATGCTGCCGCTTTTGATCGAGGAGGGAGACCTTCCGTTCTCAAACGGAGATTATATCTTTATTCCCGATATTCAGAGCGCGGTGCGGGAGAAGGCTGAAGACATCAGAGCTTATGTGGTGAAGCCGGACGGGCTCAGAGAATTCATCGTACGTCTCGGTGAACTGACGGATGACGAGAGAGAAATCATAGAGGACGGATGCCTCATTAACTACTACAGGAATCACAGATAAACAAGAATTACAGATAAACAGGAATCATAGATAAACAAAAAGGCTGTCGCTACGCGGCAGCCTTTTTAATCTCTGACGCAGAATTCTCGTGACGCGAGTCTATGATGAATGCGCAAAATGAAACTTGTCTCTGACAGGGGATACAAAGTAAGCGTCAGAGATTAAAAGCCTCCGGCGGATCTCAGCTGTGTAATGAACAATGTACAGAATATAATAAAAAGTTGAAACAATACGAACAGTATATATTTGTACATACAATTTGAAAAATTAATGGGTATATGCTAAAATTTTTATCCTATTTTCACAAAAAGTATTGACATTTACGACATGATTTGTTAATAT
>DMAZ01000027.1:0-2765 GCA_003446335.1 Lachnospiraceae bacterium
AAATCCGGGATCCCGCTCTCCGTGGAGACTCCCGCACCGCCAAAAAATACTATTCTGCTATGTGTATCGATGATTTTCTGCAGTTCTTCTACTTCCCGGCTCATATTTGCACCTCCTCTTTTTACAGCTCTCCCGGGTAATTACGGAACCGTGCACGCGGCTGCACAATTACCTCTCTTCTTTTGGAAAAACCCCCAAAGCATTACTTTGAGGGTCTTTCAGTAGAAACAATTTTCCCTATGACCACGCATCTCACAGAATCATTTCCTGTACACGTGGACAATATGACCGAATAATCATCTTCCGACAGTGCGACGGAGTTGGATACTTCTGATAAGCTCTGCATTTTTTTCTCCCATTCGAGGAACTCTCTGCCCTGCTTCGAATAGAGAATATAGACATCGGAATCCACCGGCGTGTCAAATGCCGCGTATATATGATACCTGTAATTCCCCCCGGGAGTCAGGATCCAGAAGTACGGGTCCTCGTCATATGTCGACTGGTTCTTGAGCCCTTTCAGCATGCCGAACATGCTTCCGCTCTTCATATTATGTCCGTAGATGATCGTATTCGGGTCGGAGAAATCCGGTGAATTACAGAAGTCTTCGAAGATGGCTCCGGCAAAAAGGCTCTCTTTTCGGAATGTCCTGTGAAGATAATAATCGTTGTCCACCGTCCTGCAGATCGGATAGCTGATATTGCTTTCCGCATCCACATAGATCCACCCGACTATATCCGGATTCACTGCCTTCAGCTCTTCCCAGTCCACTTCAAGGGGAGGCTCCGCATCCTCGATCAGGCGGGTCGCCCCTTCACTTTTTTTCTCCTCCTTCGCAGGTTCAGGACTCGGTGTCGGATCAGCTTTTTTTTCTGTTGGTCTCGTATACTTATCCTGAAGATCCTCATATTCGCTGTCGGCGGCGGCGTATCCGTGAAAAATCGTATACAGCTGATAGCCCGAATAGATCAGCACGGCAAATGCTGCAATCAGTACCAGTATCCGAACGATTCCCATGCCGCCTTTTTTTCTGTCAGTATTATTCGTCGTTTTTATTACCCCGTCTTATCAATAAATAACTACAGCGTTTCCGATCTCAATGGCGTTGTAAATCGCCTCCATATTCCACGGCGGGATATTCACACAGCCGTGAGATCCGTTACTCTCATAAATATCTCCGCCAAACTCATCGCGCCACGGCGCGTCATGAAGTCCCTGACCTCCGTTAAAGGGAGCCCAGAAGCTGACCGGAGATGCATATCCCTGCACATCGAGAGATCCGAGTACGGCATCCTCCTTTTTCGCATCGATCGCAAAACAGCCTCTGGTCGTCTCTCTCTCTTTTGTCGGAAGTCCGGTCACGACATCTGTGTCGATGACCAGTTCATAATCTTTATAACACCAGAGATGCTGCTCGGAAATACTGACCTCAACGTAGGTGCCGGTCAGATCTCCGTTATCCCATCCCATGGCACTGTAAAGAAACGTAGGCGTGCGCTCTCCCTGCGCTCCGGTAAGGACAGCATCTGTTACATCCGCGATGGTCACATCCTTGTCGATGACCCATCCATAGTCTCCGCCTTCCTCTATCATGACCTCCTCACCGGAGTGGGTCGTGAAGGGTCTGGCGAGTCCGAAAGTATCATACTTCTGTCCCCAGTCATATACCAGCGTCCGGATCCAGTCCGTCGGAAGCTCAACATTGGTCCCGTCGTCGACTACATTAGGTTTCACCGTATCGCCGTTCACAGTTTCAATATTGTCGCCGAATGCATAGGTCACATTCACGCGCATATATTCGTTCCACTTGTCCATGCGGGCTTTCAAGGTCTCGTCGTTCCTGAAAACAGTCGGGTGATTATAGCAGTCATTCTTCACTATGTCGATCGAAGTCTCTCCCTTTTTAAGGGCGTCGGTGACTGCTTTGGTCAGCTTCTCGATATTGACCTCATTTCCCTCGACTTCTGCCTGAATGGAAAATACATTGTTCTCATCTTTCAGAGTGGCATCCTGGGGTTTTGTGACGTTCTCTTCCTTAAAACATTCCAGAGACGCGATTTTCTCATTCGCTTTCTCCTCGTTATATTTTGTTCCGGCATTGATATCGAAAGATTCGCTTCCTGCGAGGTGGAAGAGCCATTTGCCTTCCTCCTGTTTCTCCATCAGCTCATCGATCTTCCCGTCATCTACATACTCCAGCTGTACGTCAGCCGCAGTGATTTTTTCATTACGGTCAAGTTCCTTGATCTTCAGGACATATCTGGACACATTTTCCTTGATGACATCTTTTACTTCATCGACTGTCATTTTGGATACATCATGCCCGTCAATTACAGTCCCCCTGAAGAAATGTGTCGAGTAATACTCTTTATAATGCCTGTGAAGCTGTGAACCGCCCACTAAAAGAAGCAGCAGGCCGGCCCCCAGAAGACCGATCATCTTCCGACGGCGCTTCTGTTTTTCGGGATCCTCCCGGTCGATACCGAAAAATCCCAGACCACCAACGGAATCCTTCGATTCCGACGGACCTGCCGCACCGGCATCTCCATCGCTCTCTTCTTTTTCGTCAGAAGACGGCTCCGTCTCTTCCGTCAGAGACTCCTCGGCTGCAGATTCCGCTTCGGCCGTCTCCTCTGCCGGGGACTCCTCGTCCGCGGATCCCGCCTCGGCCGTCTCCTCTGCCGGGAGCTCCTCGTCCGCAGACTCCGCTCCGGTCGTCTCCTCTACAGGGAGCTCCTCGTCCGCGGACTCCGCTTCGGCGTTCTCC
>DMAZ01000027.1:2835-3878 GCA_003446335.1 Lachnospiraceae bacterium
TCTCCTCTGCCGGGGACTCCTCGTCCGCAGATCCCACTTCGGCTGTCTCCTCCGTCAGCGGCTCTGCCGCCCTGCCACCCGAAGCCTGCTCCTCCTCGCGAACCTCTTCTTCAAGATTCTCTGCCCACTCGTTAAAAATATCATCCTCCGGATCCGTGCCGACCTCCTCCTTCTTTCGCTTATCGGCATACACGGCTTTGTAGGCTTCTTCCTTATTCGGAATACCCCCGGAAAAGCCTCCGAGGTCCCACCTATTCTCACCGGATGAGGACGGTCGTTTCTCATCATCCATATTTTAACCCCTTTTCAGCATCAAATTCCTTTCTCTTAAAAGACGGTCGGGCTCCCCTGCTTACCGGCCGTTCTTCAGATCATTATTGATCCGCGTTCTCAAAATCCCGAAGATACTTATTAACGCTTACCAGCTTGACAGCCAGTATGAACACATCCGCAGCTTTTCTCAGGTCTTTTTCCGTCGGATAGGAAGGTGCAATTCGAATATTCCTGTCCCTCGGATCCTTGCCATACGGGAATGTAGCGCCCGCATCTGTCAGACGGACACCTCCTTCAGCCGCCTTGGCGACGATTTTCTTTGCACACCCGTCAAGAGAGTCAAAGGAAATAAAATAACCGCCCTTCGGTTTTGTCCATGTACCGATCTCCAGGTCACCGATTTCTCTGTCGAGCGCTGACTCGATCAATTCGAACTTCGGGCGCAGAATAGCGGCATGGCGCATCATATGCTCCTTCATATTCTCGAAATTACCGAAGAACCGCACATGTCTCAACTGGTTCAGCTTATCGTGTCCGATCGTCTGGACAGACATATAGGCCTCAATATCCGCAAGATTCAGTCTGGATGCCGCGATTGCCGCGATGCCGGATCCCGGGAACGTGACCTTGGATGTGGAGATGAATTTATATACGATATCGGGATTTCCCGCCTTACGGCACTCATCAAGAATTTCAAGGATCGTCTCCTGATCTTCTTCCTCTTCATAGAGATGATGAATGGAATAGGCGTTATCCCAGTAAATTCTGAA
>DMAZ01000170.1 GCA_003446335.1 Lachnospiraceae bacterium
CCACCCATGTCGATGGACATCATGCCGCCGACGATTGCGCCGAGAAGTACCAGGTTGGATGTTCCCATGCCGTTCAGGACATTGGTCATTGCTGTATTGATGAACGCGAAGATCGGGTTGACCGTGAACATGATCACACCGATTGCAAGGATACCGATCAGCGGATAAAGCAGTACCGGCTTGATACCTTCCAGAGAATCCGGAAGCTTGTCGCAAGCGCCTTCCAGCCACTTAACAAAGAAGCCGGCCGCAAAACCTGCGAACAGAGCGCCGAGGAAACCGCCGCCGACAGCAGCGCCGCCGTTCAGCCATCCCCAGTTATAACCTGCGTTTGCAAGAGTACCGCCTACGAAACCGACTGCAAGACCGGGTCTGTCAGCGATAGCCATGGCGATATAGCCTGCAAGGATCGGAAGCATGAAGCCAAATGCGTCACCACCGACCTGCTTGAAGAAGTGAGCTGCCGGTGTAGCGACACCGAAGTCAGCACCTGCATCCGGAGCGAGGAAACCGTCGATCAGGAATGCGATCGCGATCAGAATACCACCGCCGACAACGAACGGAAGCATGTGGGAAACACCGTTCATGAGGTACTTGTAGAAGGAAGCGCCTACGCCCTGTCCTTCACTGCCGGAAGCGGATGCTGCCGGAGCGGAACCGTCGAGGATCGGAGCTTCGTTGTTCATGATCTTGTTGATAAGTTCTTCCGGCTTATTGATACCTGCGGATACAGATGTCTGATAAACCTGCTTGCCGCCGAAGCGTGCAAGATCGATCGTCTTGTCAGCTGCAATGATGATACCCTTGGCATTGGCAATTTCCTCAGCCGTAAGGACGTTCTTCGCACCAACAGACCCCTGTGTCTCAGCTTTCAGCTTGAGGCCCATCTCAGCAGCCTTCTTCTCAAGAGCTTCCGCTGCCATGTATGTATGAGCAATACCTGTCGGGCAGGCTGTGATCGCAAGAATATCATAGCCCTGGGATACACCGGATGCTGCCGCAGCTTCTTTAGCATCCTCTTCTGCCAGTTTCTCACTCTCTGCCTTGTCAACGATAGAACGGAACTCTTCTACTGTCTTGGCATTTCTGAGAGAATCTGTGAAGTCGTCATCCATAAGGAGCATGGACAGACGGGAAAGTACTTCCAGATGTACATTCTCCTTGGTATTCGGAGCTGCAATCAGGAAAATGATGTTGGACGGTTCTCCGTCCGGTGCCTCGTAATCTACGCCGTTCGGGAGTGTCATAGCTGCAAGGCCGGGAGCCTTAACAGCGTCAGTCTTAGCGTGCGGGATCGCGATACCGTCACCGATACCTGTTGTGCTCTCCTGCTCACGGGCAATGACAGCAGCCTTATATTTTGCTTTGTCAGAAATATTGCCCTCTTTTGCCATGAGGTCTACCATCTGGTCGATGGCATCCATCTTGTTTTTTGCGCTTCCGCCGAGCTTAATGCCTTCCGGTTTCAGCAGATCTGTAATTCTCATTCCCATTCCTCCTTATTTATAATTGACGCAATCTGTAAACAGATCACGGCATTATCGCATGAATGCTTTCTTTAGGAACAGATGGTTGTTTCTAAAGATTTATATATAATTATTTTATATATTTTTTATATTTTAGCAAGTGCTATCTTCTGCTCAGGCGTCAATTACAGGAAGTTTTTCCAGAAGAGCTTCCACCTCAGGTCTTGTTGCAAGATCCGGTGAGAAAGCACTTGCAGAGCCTGTGCACAGACCCATGCGGAACGCTTTCATATAGTCATTGGTTTCGATCATACCGGTTACGAATCCGGCGACCATGGAGTCACCGGCTCCGACTGAATTCACGACAGTACCCTTCGGAGCGGGGCTCTTAAATACATCGCCTTTTTCGGAGATGAATACTGCGCCTTCACCGGCCATGGATATGAGTACGTTGCGCGCGCCCTCTTCCTGAAGCTTCTTAGCATAAGGTATTACTTCATCCTGGGTCTTAAGTGTAACGCCGTAGATGTCGCCAAGTTCGTGATTATTCGGTTTGATCAGGAACGGATGATACTTCAATACATTCACAAGAAGAGCGCGCTCAGCATCTACTACGATATCAATGCCGCGGCCATCCAGTCTGGACATGATCCTCTCATACATATCGCCCGGAAGTGTATTCGGTACACTGCCGGAAATGATAAGAATATCGCCCGCCTTAAGATTGTCGAGCTGAGCGTAAAGAGCTTCAATGTTCGCTTCGGAAATCTTTGGGCCCTGTCCGTTGATCTCAGATTCCTCGTTGGATTTCACTTTAACATTGATTCTGGAAAGACCTTCCTCCGCTTCGATGAAATCGGATGCAACACCGAATTTTTCCAGTCTCGCAGCTATCTCACGTCCTGTGAAACCAGCCATAAATCCGAGAGCAGTGCTCTCATGTCCGAGGTTCTTCAGCACAATCGATACATTGATTCCTTTGCCTCCCGGAAGGATATTCTCGTAATATGTACGATTAATCACACCCAGTCGAAGATTCTCGACTCTGATAATGTAATCCAGAGACGGATTGAATGTTACTGTGTAAATCATTTTGCCACCTCCACTACGTTTTCGTATTTTTTATATTTTCTGTCCGACAGTTTTCCGGTAATCACCACCGCTTCATCGAATTGCGCAAAAGAAACCGGTGAAATGACCGAGAACTTACTTCGGTCACACAAAATATACCTCTTTTCCGTCTGCTCCATCGAGATCCGCTTTATCATGGCCTCGTTCTGGTCAGGCGTTGTAAATCCGCATTCCGGGGATGCTCCGTTCGTTCCCCAGAATCCAATGGTGAAATGAAGTTTTCTCAGATACTCGGCTGCCTCAACGCCGATAACGGCTTCGGTCGTTCCCTTGACTTCCCCACCCGTTAAAAAGACATGCAGGCCTTTTCTGACAAGCTTTCTTGCGTTTGTCAGAGAGTTGGTCACATACGTTGCCTTCTGCTCTTTTATGAAGTCTACCAGCATCTCTGTCGTAGTTCCCGCGTCTATATAAACATAATCGCCGGGTGCGATGAGCCTGGCAGCATACCTCGCAATGTCCATCTTTTCCTCGCTGTTAAGCAGGTATTTCTCATCCATTGAAAGGTCTTTACCGACATACTGTGTTTCGATACTGGTAGCGCCTCCGTGGACTTTGATCAGCTTTCCCATGGAATTCAGCTGTGTAAGATCCCTTCTGATCGTCGAAGCGGATACCCCGAGACGCTTCTCCAGTTCCGGAACAGATACTGCCTTTTCTCTCTCAACAAGTTCCAGTATTGTTCCCCAGCGTTCTTCTGTCAGCATTTGAGCACGTCACACTCCTTTTCTTAACTGTTTATATATTACCATCACGCTCAATCATTTTCAATCATTTTCAATCATGAATAAACACCAAAGTTTCCACACTGTTTTTGGTGAAAATGTTGAAAATACGGCAATAATTTCTATTCATTTGCATGTGTTTGATTATTTATGTCTTTTATGAACGTTTTCCGATGCTCATTTTTGCTCATTTTATCCGTCTAGTATTAAATGTTTAGTTAAGAATCAGTTTACTCTTTTTTTATAATATCTCACCCTGCCGGCTTAACGCTGAAAGCTTTGTCATATGCACTGAATAGTGAAAGAAAAACGCCCGCAGGTACTGCCTGCAGGCGTTCTCTTTTATGGTCTTTCGACACCCATACCGTAAAAGTATTCACAGAATACTCTTCATTATTTTTCCGTACAATGCTGCCGGTACCATCGCTTTTATGGCGATCCCCTCAGCCAGATACTCTTCAGAAATCATCTGTCCGTCGACATGGATCTGAGAAATCAGGCCCGCACCGGAATAGGGAATGACCGCATCCAGAAGTTTCTGGCTCTGAAGAAGAAAATCGGACAGTCCCCTGAGCAGATCATCTATTCCCTCTCCCGTTTTCGCGGAAATCAGAAAAATGCGCTCGGCACGACGGTCTGTCATATGATTGCCGATGTCCGGATCAAATCTGTCGATCTTATTGAATAGCGTATAGACAGGTTTTCCCGCTGCCCCGAGTTCTCCGAGTGTATCATAGACGACTTCCATCTGCCGGTCCATCACAGGGCTGCACGAATCCACAACATGAAGAATAAGATCCGCGTAAGTGACCTCCTCCAGCGTACTTCTGAACGCATCGACCAGATGATGCGGCAGCTTTCTGATAAAGCCGACCGTATCCGTCAGGAGGATCTGGTTCCCGTCCGGGAGATCCACTGCTCTGGTCGTGGGATCCAGTGTCGCAAAAAGCGCGTCTTCCTCCAGAACGCCCGCATCTGTCAGGTAGTTGAGCAGCGTGGACTTACCGGCATTGGTATATCCGACGATCGCTGCGACTTTCGGTCCTCTTCCGGATACTCTTTTGCTCCTGATGAGTTCTCTGTGCTTGATTACTTCAGCGAGCTCTTCTTTCAGAACAGAAATCCGCTTTCCGATCAGACGTCTGTCCATCTCCAGCTTTTTCTCGCCCGGTCCTCTCGTTCCTATACCGCCGCCCTGCCTTGAAAGTGCTTTTCCAAACCCGGAAAGCCTGGCAGATCTGTACCTCAGCTGCGCCAGCTCTACCTGGATCTTGCCTTCTGAGGTACGGGCTCTGCCCGCAAATATATCCAGGATCAGCGTCGTACGGTCTATAATTTTCACCTGCAGTTCATCTGCCAGGTTATTGTACTGAGCAGGAGTAAGTTCATCGTCGCATACGACGCATGTCACGCCGTCCATCTCTATCATTGCCGAAATCTCAGCTATCTTGCCTTTTCCGACATATGTCCCCGGATGTTTTGTCTCTCTGCCCTGAACGACGCGTCCTACACAGATTCCTCCGGCAGTACGCACGAGCTCGGCAAGTTCGTCGAGAGATTCCTCGCATTCTGCCTCACTGCCTTCCCGCACGGCTACGAGCAATACCTTTTCCTGTTCTTTCCTGTTCTCTATCAACTCAGCCATATATCAGACCTGCCACACATCCCTCTGCGCTTATCTGGTGCTTAAGAACTCATTTTCTCTCATTCCGGCCTCATCTGTGGGATATTTCTGTACAAATGCAGCCGCCTGCGCCTTCGCGGAATTCCAGTCCTTCAAATGCTCATAGACAATAATACGGTTATACATGAGGCCGCGGTCTGCCTCAGCATCACCGAGAGCCAGTCCCGCCTCAATGTTCGAAAGAGCGGATTCATAGTTCTTCTCTTCCATATCACACATGGCCAGTCCGTTATATGCGGACGCAGCATTACTGCCGTTCAGAATATGTTCATTGAACATGGCCCTCGCATCCGCTGTAAGTCCCATGGAAAGATAAACTCTCCCCAGGAGCAGGATAGACTTGCCGTCACTCGGATCCTCATCCAGTGCGGATATCAGGTTCGTTTTGGACTCCTCATAATTCTGAAGATAATAATGAACGAGACCCTTGTTGTAATAATTTTTATCTGAATCGCTTACGATCTGCAGTGCCTTCTCAAGGAAGCTGCTTCCATCGCCTTTCTTATCATGAGAAGCATAGACTTCATAAATATTTATGAACAGATCATAATCATTACTCAGTGTCGCCGCGCGGTCAAAATCCTCAGAAGCCTCCGAGGTCTTTCCCATATCCATATACAGTTTTCCCCGCAGATACAGAACATCCGGATCAGCATCTCTCGCGATGATGCCGTCGTAAATTTCCATGGCCTTGTCGCCCTCTCCGTGATGCTGTCTGCAGTAGGCAAGATAGAGCTCGACATCTTTCGTATAATCCGCGCTCTGAGACTCCACATAGAGAAGTGCCTTTTCAAAGGAAATGCACGCATCCGCGTACATTCCCTGAGCAATCTGGCAGATTCCCATACCGCGGTATCCTTCTGAGACATAACGGCCGGTCTCCACGACCTGAGCGTATATATCCTCCGCTTCCTCGTATTCTTCCGCCTCAAGCTTTTTTCCGGCTTCGGCGATCAGACCGGCCGATGATCCGCAGCCTGAAAGAAGGAACATACCCGCAAGCAGTAAAATCAATACTTTCTTCAATATCATCCTCCGATATCAGTCAGTCGCAAGTCCTTCCTTATAGATCACTCTGACGACCTTATCCACCATCTCATGGCATATCGAATTCGATCCGGCTTCCACCATTACGCGGATGAGCGGTTCCGTTCCGCTTTCACGGACCAGGATACGCCCATTTGTCCCAAGTTCTGCCGCAACTTCACTGACAGCAGCCTGAACAGCAGGATTCGCCTGAGCTTCCGCCTTATCGTAGACCCGGACATTTTTAAGGACCTGCGGATAGACTTTCATTTCAGACGCAAGTGTGGAAAGCGGAAGTTTCCTGTCAAGCATTGTCTGCATGACCATCAGAGAAGTGAGGATGCCGTCACCGGTCGTCGCGTATTTGCTGAAAATAATATGACCGGACTGCTCTCCGCCGATCCGATACCCGTTGGCAAGCATATTCTCCGCGACATACTTGTCACCTACAGCTGTCTGTACATAACTTATGCCTTCCCTGTCCAGAGCCTTATAGAGTCCCAGATTGGACATGACAGTCGTAACGACCATGTTATCTTTCAGCTTGCCGTTCTCTTTCATGAACTTGCCGCAGACATACATAATATGATCGCCATTGATGATATTGCCCTGGTCATCGATGCACAGGCATCTGTCGGCATCACCGTCATATGCAAAGCCTACATCAAGGCCGTTATCCATGACGAAATTCTGCAGCGCTTCAATATGGGTAGAGCCGCATCCTCTGTTTATGTTCACTCCGTCCGGTGCATTGCCCATAACATAGGTCTTGGCACCGAGCGCATCGAATACGCTCTTGGCAATTGAAGACGCGCTTCCGTTCGCACAGTCGAGACCGACTCTCTTGGATTTAAAGCTGCGTGTTGGGATAGAGATCAGATAACCGATATAGCGGTTTCTTCCTGCGGAAAAATCAATGGTACGACCGATACCTGCCCGGACCGCATACGGTATTTCTCCGATCTCGCCGTCAATATACGCTTCTATTTTCTCCTCGATCTCAGCCTCGATCTTCTGACCGTTCGAGCGCATGATCTTGATCCCGTTATCATAGAAAGGATTATGACTTGCGGAAATCATAATACCGCAGTCCATATTTTCTGTCCGAACGACATAAGAAACAGATGGGGTCGTTGTAACATGAAGCAGGTAAACATCCGCGCCCGAAGAAGTAAGACCGGCTGAAAGAGCATCCTCCAGCATGTAGCTGCTCCTTCTGGTATCTTTTCCGATCGCGATATGAGCCTTTCCATCCTCATGGAGCTGCCCGTAATACCATCCCAGATAACGTCCGACCTTAAAAGCTTTTTCCGCTGTAAGCGTCTTGTTGGCCTCACCTCTGAATCCGTCTGTACCAAAATATTTTCCCATAATACTTTTCCTCCTCGACCCGGACAAAAAGACCCGGCTCTTTATTTTCAAGTCTTCTTCAAGAGAGCAGGATCTGCATACACCTTAATGACGAAGACCTGTTACACCTTACTGAGTGCTCTCTTTCCTTTTAGCGGTGTCTTTACTGAATGACCGCTCAGGAAAACAAAGGCGACTCATAAATTCCCGCCTCTACCAGTTTCGCGAACGATTCTTTTACGTAATCCTTATCTTCCCTGTAGGTCACGCCAAACCACTGATCGTTCGACTTTAATACTTTAACAACTGCTTTTCCTTCATTCAGCATGCCGTCAACAATAATGGGAAGCAGGTATTCCGCTTTCAGTTCATTGCCTTCGATCGATTTCAGGAAAACAGGAAATCCCTCTTTCAGGTTGTCAACAAATTTTTCGCTAAATCCCCACATATTCATCGAAACAAGACTGTCCGGATTGACTTCAATGAGACCCTGCTCCGTCTCGACTGCGGCGCCGTCTCCGTTCCTGACAATGTTCTTTGTTTCATCGATTCCGATAAGGTCCCCATTCTCGTCCTGACGGCAGATCCCTCTGGTCACGCCTCCGTTATCAGACAGCGTATTCCTGAGAACAAATCCTGCCATATAGATTTTCTCAGGACCGTCAGATGGATCATCCTCTGCTGTGAGGACTTCATGGAGAAGTTTAAATCCCTCTTTTCCATAATAGTCATCCGCGTTAATGACCGCAAACGGCTCATGGATGACATCCTTGGCACTCAGAACAGCCTGCCCTGTTCCCCATGGCTTCTTTCTTCCCTCAGGAACGGAAAATCCTTCCGGAAGATCGTCTATCTCCTGATAGGCATACTCCACCTCGACGACTTTACTGATCCGGTCCCCGATGATCCTGCGAAAATCTTCGTCCAGGTCCCGTCGTATGATGAAAACAACTTTATCGAACCCTGCTTCTATGGCATCGTAAATAGAATAGTCCATAATAATCTCTCCGTTCGGACCTACCGGCTCAAGCTGCTTGATTCCTCCTCCGAACCTGCTTCCGATACCGGCCGCAAGAATAACAAGCGCAGATTTTTTCATGATCATTCTCCTTCATTTTCAGATGCTAATCTTCCTGCCTGATCATATGCGATCAGGCTGTCAATAATTTCCTTCAAGTCACCGTTTAGAATGCTGTCTATCTTATGAAGCGTAAGATGGATCCTGTGATCCGTCACACGCCCCTGTCCGAAATTATAGGTACGGATCTTTTCCGAGCGATCACCCGTACCGACCTGACTTCTGCGCAGATCCGCCCGTTTTTCATGCTCTTCGCGCTGCTTCAGATCATACAGTCTGGCGCGCAGGACTTTCATCGCCTTGGCGCGGTTCTTCAGCTGAGACTTTTCATCCTGGCAGGAAATGACGATTCCTGTCGGTATATGCGTGAGCCTTACCGCGGAATCTGTCGTATTGACACACTGTCCGCCGTTCCCGGTAGCCCGGAATACATCGATCCGGCAGTCCTTCGGGTCTATTTCAACATCGATTTCCTCCGCTTCCGGCAGCACAGCCACCGTAACCGTCGAAGTGTGAATGCGACCGCCGCTCTCAGTCTCCGGAACGCGCTGGACCCGGTGTGTTCCGCTCTCATACTTGAGCCGCTCGAACGCGCCGGTTCCGTGGATCTGAAAAGTACACTCCTTGAATCCGCCCAGTCCGTTCTCATTCAGGGAAATCATTTCCGTTTTCCAGCCAAGGCTATCGGCATAACGCACATACATGCGATAAATCTCGGAGGCAAAAAGCGCAGCCTCATCTCCGCCGGCTCCTGCCCGGATCTCCACGATAACATCCCTGTCGTCATTGGGATCTTTCGGGAGGAGCAATATTCTCAACCTGTCATACAATTCAATTCGTTTTTTCTTCGCTGTGACCTGCTCCTCACGGAGCATCTCGCGCATCTCTTCATCCTCTTCCTCTTCGAGAAGGAATTCGCTGTCTTTTTCATCCTCCGAAGCCTTCAGATACTCCCTGTAGCAATCCGCGATCGGAGCGATCTGTGCCTGCTCCTTCATCAAAGCCGTCATCCTGGCTGTATTTTCCGCTGTTCCGGGCTGCGCAAGTTCGGCAAGGATTTCCTCCTGCCGTTTAAGTATACCATCTATCTTATCCAACATTTATTCTGTACATCCCACATATTGAAGTGATGTGTCCTTATTATTCCCGTCCGCATCTTCCTTACGGCAGGCCGATATCACACGGTCATATCCGGACAGATCTTTTACGCATCGAATCTCTTCATAATGATGCCCGGCAAGCATTTTCATCACCGCATCTGCCTGATCATGACCGATCTCAAGAATCAGTCGTCCGCCGTCTTTCAGGAAGGTTCCGGCTTCTTCCGCAATTCTTCTGTAGAAGAACAGTCCGTCATCTTTTCCGTCCAGCGCACTGAAAGGCTCGTACTTCTGTACCTCCGGATCCAGCTCACGGATATCAGGCGTTGGAATATAAGGTGGGTTCGAAGTGATTATATCATAAGTTCCTGTGATATTATCAAATAAATCACTCAAAATAAAGTCCGCGTCCAGTTGAAGGCGTGCTGCATTTGCGCGTGCGACCGACAGAGCTTCCTCCGATACGTCGGAACCGCATCCGAAGACCGAAGAGGCAGCTCCCCACATCTCTCCTGCCTCCGCCAGAAGAGTAAGAAGAATACACCCGCTCCCGGTACACAGATCCAGTATCCTCGAGTCCGGCCTCAGAAATGATATAGCTTCCTGAACAAGATTTTCCGTATCGAACCGGGGGATCAGGACCTTAGGTGAGACCAAAAATGAATATCCGAAAAAAGGAGCCGTTCCCGTAATATACTGTACCGGCTCCCTTGCTTTTCTTCTTGCCAACATCCGATAAAACTTCTCTTTTATGTCATCCGGGGCCTGTTCATTCATGCGGGATGCGTAGGAAGAAAGGTCGAATCCGGTCACAAAAAAGAGTAATTCTCTTGCGTCGGAACGCGGTTCCGGGCATCCTGAAGCCATGAGATCCATACAGGCTTCCGAATATAATTCATGGTACGTCATGAAGGATTCCCTCTTTTTCCTGCCATTCTTTCCAGTCAAATACCGCATTTACCGCAGAAATTGCCACCTCAGCCATTTCTTCGTCAGGCTCTCTCGTCACAAGACCCTGAAGAGCCAGGCCGGGCGCTGCAAGTGTGCAGACGATCGGATTGTCACTGGCCCCGGCAATACGCAGGAATTCGAAAGATATTCCTGCAATGATCGGGATCAGAAGCAGTCTCAGGCCGATTCTCAGAAGGGGGGACGTGATTCCGAAAAGTCCGAGAACAAGAAAAGCTATCACTGAAATTACAATAACGATCAGAAGGAAACTGGTCCCGCATCTCTTATGCCTGCGGGATGCTCTGAGTACATTTTCCACGTTCAGCTCCCAGCCGTTCTCAATACAGTTAATACACTTATGTTCCGCCCCGTGATAGGCGAAAACTCTCTGAATATCTTTCATACGGGATATGATGGTCATATAAATAAGAAAGATTGCAATTCTCAAAAACGCCTCCGCCAGAGAGACAATAATTTCCGAAGTACCCGCTCTTCGAAGCAATGAGGCAAGTAAATAGGGCAGAACAACGAAAAGACCGACTGAAAAACAGATCGATATAAATACGGTCACCGTCATCAGGATCTTCCAGGTCCTCTCTTCCTTCTCCGGATTCTCCTCTTTTCTGGCTGCTTCCTCCTCGTCCTCCACCGCATATTCCGCAGACCACATGAGCGCCCCGGTCCCTACGATCAGTGAATCGACAAACGCCACCATGCCGCGTATAATCGGTGTCTTTCGCACCCAGGGAGCGGACACAACACTTTTGAACGGTTCCGTTTTCATTTCAATGCTTTTGTCCGGCTTTCTGACGGCGACAGAATACGTGTCGCCGTTCCTCATCATAATGCCTTCCATGACAGCCTGCCCGCCGATATTTGATGATTTCTGCAAACGCTGATTCCTCCAATACGAAAAAAAGACGGCGCCACAGCCCCGTCTCCAGTCCAAATCTCTGATTATTTGTTCAAATTGTACTTTCTGTTGAAACGCTCGATACGTCCACGAGCCTTTGCAGCCTTCTGCTGGCCTGTGTAGAACGGATGGCACTTGGAACAAATTTCCACGTGGATATCTTTTCTAGTGGAGCCAACAGTAAAGGTATTTCCGCAGTTGCAGGTAACTGTTGCCTGATAATAATTCGGATGGATTCCTTCCTTCATTTCACTCACCTCTTTATAAATACATATTCTGAAATAATAATCGCCTTTAATATAAGACAGCGATAATGATTCTAACATACTTGCGAATTCTATGCAAGCTTTTTTCTTTTCTTTTCACACAAGCCTTTTATTCCTTGCCCCATTTTGCAAGGACCTGATTAACGACCTGCTCATTTGTCGGATACCTGGTGAACGCATTGAGAATGGATTCCACCGCATCCTCCGCCTTCAGGCCGTTCATGCGCCGTCTCATAAGGTCCACTGCGCGCAGTTCTCTCGGAGTCAGCAGAAGGTCCTCCCTGCGCGTTCCTGATTTGACGATATCAATAGCCGGGAATACCCTCTTCTCCTGAAGTTTTCTGTCGAGGATCAGTTCCATATTGCCGGTCCCCTTAAATTCCTCATAGACTACATCATCCATCTTACTTCCCGTATCGACCAGGGCCGTCGCGAGAATGGTGAGACTTCCGCCCTCCCGCATATTTCTAGCGGCGCCGAAAAATCTTTTGGGCATGTAAAGTGCTGTGGGATCGAGACCGCCTGAAAGTGTTCTTCCGCTGGGCGGAACGGTCAGATTATAAGCTCTCGCCAGTCTTGTGATAGAATCCAACAGGATCACTACATCCTGCCTGTGCTCGACAAGACGCTTTGCTCTCTCAATGACCATCTCGGAGACTCTCTTATGATGCTCCGGCAATTCGTCAAATGTCGAGTAAATGATCTCAACATTCTTGCCGAAAACAGATTCTTTCATATCCGTCACTTCTTCAGGACGCTCATCGATAAGAAGTATGATCAGATATGCCTCCGGATTTCCGGCCAGGACAGACTGTGCGATATCTTTCAGGAGCGTTGTCTTTCCGGCCTTCGGCGGAGCAACGATCATTCCGCGCTGGCCTTTTCCGATCGGAGATATCAGGTCCACAATTCTTGTCGCCCGCGACCCATCCTCACGCTCAAGCCGGATCCTCTCATTCGGAAAGATCGGTGTCATGTTCTCAAATAAAAATCTTCTTCTGGCATTATCAGCCGGAAAATCATTGACTGTGCTCACGTAGAGCAAAGCCCCGTATTTTTCTCCCTGTGCCTTGTCGCGCTTATTTCCGCAGATCATATCGCCTGTTTTCAGGTTAAATCGTCTGATCTGTGACGGAGAAACATAGACGTCATCTTCACCCGGAAGGAAGTTCGCGCTGCGCAGAAAACCAAAGCCGTCCTGCATGACTTCCAGAATACCCCTGACCTGCCTGCCAGTGTCACCGGGAATACCCGGGATCTTCGGTCTGCCGCCATCCTCATTAAAATTCTTTTTATGATATTCCTGATCCGATGCGCTGTCTTTTTCCCGGTTATTCAACGGTTCATCTTCCGGGTCCGCGTCAAATCCGGCATCTGTCTGCGGGGAGGAAACAGCCTGTTCATTCTGCACGAGTGAATCATCAGTATCCTCCGCTTCCGGGATCGGTATATCAACAAGCTCTTTATCTTCTGTTTCTGCCTTCTCATCGGCACCGCTTTCAGCCTCGTCGAGTTTTAGCATAGCCTCTATGAGCTGAGCTTTTTTCAATGAATAATATGAGCTGACGCCCCGGGATTTTGCAAGTTCACGCAAAACCTTAAGATTGAGCGTCTCATACTTTTCTTTCGTCATTCCATTTGCCATAAATTTTTCCTTTTATGTGTATTTTTTCCAGCTTCCCGGTGCAAAAAGAAGCAGCATCGGGAAAATCTCAAGTCTTCCCGCAAGCATATCAAAAATAAGAATACATTTCGAAAAACCTGAATAGAACGAAAAGTTTTGTGTCGGGCCTACCAGAGCAAGTCCGGGGCCGATATTGTTAAGTGTCGCCGATACGGCAGTGAAATTCGTTGTGAAATCATGATTATCCACAGAGACCAGCAGGACAGAAAGAATCATGATCAGGAAATAGATCGCGATAAATACATTGGTATTCCTGACTGTCTCATGAGCGACAGGTACTCCGTCAAACTGAATTTTCTTAATATATCTCGGATGAATGATACTTGTCAGTTCCTTCTTCATGCCCTTGACCAGAATGACGACTCGCGATACTTTCATACCGCCGCCGGTCGATCCGGCACAGGCTCCTACGATCATCAGGATCAGAAGAATGCCCTTGCTGAACTCAGGCCACTTGTCGAAATCACATGTCGCGTAACCGGTCGTCGTGATGATCGTACCTACCTGGAAAGCCGAATGGCGAAGGGTCTCCTCCAACGTCGGATACATCCCCCGTATATTGAAGGCAATGAGCGTGATCGATGCAAGGATGATCAAAAGATAGGCTCTGACTTCGGACATTCCGACCGCCATGCGGAACTTTTTCGCCAGGATATAAAAATAGAACTGGAAGTTTATACCACACGCTATCATGAAAAAGGTCGTGATGTTCTGCAGGACAGGGGCATACTCCATATAACCCGCGTTCTTTACTGAAAATCCTCCGGTCCCGACCGTACCGAAAGTATGACAGGCCGCCTCGAAAAGAGGCATCCCGAACAGCCACAGAAGAAGAAGCTCCGTAACCGTAATTGCAAGATAAATACCGTAAAGAATGAACGCGCTGTCACGGATCTTCGGGACGAACTTGCCGACGACCGGTCCGGGGCTTTCCGCCTTCATAAGGTTAAATGTAGATCCTCCCAGGAGCGGAACGACAGCCAGCATAAATACAAAGATTCCCATGCCGCCTACCCAGTGCGTAAAGCTGCGCCAGATCAATGAACAGTGATTCAGGGATTCGGCTGCCGGCAGAATAGATGCCCCCGTTGTCGTAAATCCGGAGACTGTTTCAAATACAGCATCAAGATAATTGGGGATATCCCCGCACATGGTAAAAGGAATGGCACCGATCAGTGACATGACCAGCCAGGCGAGGGCTACGACTACAAATCCCTCCCGTGCGTAGACCTTGGTGCTGCGGGGTTTTTTCAACGTCAGCACTACGCTGAGCAGAAATGCAATGACAGCAGTCGCTACATAGCACCATCCGGCGTGCTCCCTGTAAATCAAAGCCGTAAGACACGGGAGGAGCATAAGCACACTTTCAATCCTCAGGATCCATCCCAGAATATATATGACAATACCGTAATTCATATTTCCGATTCTTCTTTCTAAGATCAGCTTTCAAGAATATCATCCAGATTAGTGATCTTGTGTTTCTGCAGGGCGACAAGAACAACTGTGTCACCGACCTGCATATAGTCCGAACCCGATGGAGTAAAGAGATGACCTCCGCGGAATATTTTGGCTATCAGTATATTTTTCTTTAACCGCAGTTTCAGGAGCGGCACATCACATGCCCTGCATTTTTCGCCGATATGGAATTCCATGGCTTCGGCATTGGAATCCGGAAGTTTGTAGAGATTTTCCATTTCACTTCCCACAGAAGCCTGCATGGCGCGGACGAACTGCAGAATGTAATCTGCTGTGATCTCCTTGGGATTCACAATGGAACCGAGATTCAGACCCGCGATGACGTTGTCGAAGGAGATTTTTGTTATTTTCGTCACCAGCTTGACATTCGATTTGGAAACATTCTTTGCGAAAAGCCCCATCATAATATTCTGCTCGTCAAGCCCGGTAAGAGCTGTAAAGCCCTCTACCTCCTCAATTCCTTCCTCAAGAAGGAGGTCCTCATCTATACCATCCCCATGGATGATCTCTGCCCTCGGAAGGAGATCGGAAAGCTCTTCACATCTTTCTCTGTCCCGCTCGATGATCTTGACATTTATGCCATCGGCGATCAGACTTTTAGAAAGATAATAGGTGACCTTACCGCCACCGACGATCATTACATTGTGGACGCGGTTCGTCTCGATTCCGATCTTTCCGAAGAACTCCTGAGCCTGCCCCTGTCCGGTGACCACAGAAAGAATATCGCCTGCCTGCAGTACGAAATCACCGGATGGTATCGTGACCTCATCTCCGCGGCGTACCATAACGACAAGTACATCGGTATGCAATCTGGAATGGATATAGGTAAGCGGTTTTCCGACAAGCTTACTTTTTTCCGGAAGATGGAACGTGAGCAGTTCAATACGTCCTTTTGCAAATGTCTCGATATTGATAGCGGACGGGAACCGGAAGACGCGTGCGATTTCGGCAGCCGCAGCCATCTCCGGATTAATGACCATTGCAAGCCCGAATCCTTTTCTAAAGAACTCGACCTCACTGTTATAGACGGGATTTCTAACTCTGGCGATTGCTTTCAGATTTCCTGTCTTGCGCCCGATCAGGCAGCAGAGAAGGTTCTTCTCATCAGAATCCGTGACGGCAATCAATATATCGGCTGTCTCTACGCCTGCCTCCTTCAGATCATTGTAACTGGAAGCATCACCCTCCAGCGCAAGCACATCATAACCCGAGGACATCGCTCGCAGCTTGTTGGAATCCTTGTCAAGAACGGTGATGTCATGTCCTTCACTGCAGAGCTGCTTGGCCAGTGTTCCACCGACCTTACCACAGCCAACAATTATAATTTTCATAGGAAATTCTCCTGTAGGTGTGAAAAAGGATGCGGCCGAAGGGAGTCGAACCCTCACGCCGAAAGACACAGGAACCTAAATCCTGCACGTCTGCCAATTCCGTCACGGCCGCACGGCACCTTAGATAAGATTGAAAGTTTATATGTTACAAAGTCAGGGCTGAGATTCCTGAAATATAGACAAAGTCAGTATATCACACCGTTTTCCGGGAAACAAGTAAGTCACCTGACAAATCAATGCCTCTTCCTGAGTACTCCGATTATCTTCTTTCCGTTGCGCATCACAAGGCACAGAACCCCGCATCCGTATAGCACGATCAAGATCCATCGTACTGCATTGACCGTATATAATCTGTTCATAATACCGGATATCAGAAGGATCATCACCAGAATTACAATAATGTACCTGATATCGTAGACAAAATCCAGCTTCATGCGCCTCACCATGATGTAATGGAGTATAAAAAGAATTACATATCCTGCCAATGTCGTATATGCGGCAATTACATACCCATATTCGGGATTCATAGGGATAAAAATAAAATTCAGAATAATATTGGCAGCTGTCGCGATCATAGTAGCCACCGCCACACCGACAGTTTTTTTCCTGAAAAACTCGATATTCACATACATCGTATAGATGAATTGGAATACACAACTCGTCACCAGAGGAGGCAGACAGTAAACAGCTCCCCTGTACGATCTTCCGCCGAGCACGAGAATGATCTCCGGTACGAGCATAAGAATACCTACAGCAATCAAAGCAAATACAGCTATATATATTTTGGATGTTTTTCTGATCTGATCGTAATTCTCCTGCTGAAGACTGTCCAGAAGCCATGGCGCCCATGCCTTATTCATGGAATCGAACAGAATCGTTGTAATATGGTAAGCGCTGTAAGCAACACTGTATATCGCAGTATACTCTTCCCCGCAAAGCCTGGTCACGATCAGCTTATCTGATGAGCTGAGAAGATAAAGAGAAAGAACATGCGGTACCAGGGGAAGGCAGATCACGCAGGCATATTTCCAGTAATCCATCTTGATCCGTCTGCCCTTCAAAACCATACTGACATAGATCACTGCTCCCATGACGATATAGGGCAGGTAATAGCCAAACGCTCTGCCGGAAAATTTGTCTTCCCATGTCATGACGAAGAAAACGGACAGGACGGTGGACGTCACGATGGCAATACCTGTGATCAGAACAAAAAGCTTGTATTTGTAAAAGGCTCTGTGCCTTGTAATAAGCATCTGATAAGCAGGAGCGACCAGGAAATAGGCGAACATGAGATGAATATATTTCATCTCAACACGAAACAGGCTGCAAAAAAAATCCGGGAACAGCAGAACGATTCCATACCAGATCAGCGTAGATATCGTGGAAAAGGACAGAATCGACCAGATGTAGCAATCCATATCATTTCCATGTTCGAGTTTGGATCGAATCACAGACTGAGCCAGGTCAAAAGACACGACGACCAGCAAAATGCTTACCCACGAAGAGTAATTACTGAAGGCACCAAGCTCGCTTTTCGACATAAGTCGTGTAAAAACAGGTGTGGTAATAAATGCCATTCCCCGAAAAAGGAAATTACAGATCGTATACCATATACCTGCTTTAGCGACCACGGCAGAACCGGGAATGCTGTTCTTTTGTTTAACTGCTTCTTCACTCATTTATGTAAAGCTCCCATTTCAGGTCTCAAATTCGTTACCCCTTCTTTTTTCCGTTTTCTGATGCATCTGAAATATCCGATCCCTATACCGACCGCACCCCAGAAAGGCGTACTTGTCCAGAATGTCATGGACAGGAGCAGAGAACAGGCAGCGGCGAAGAACGGAAGAAACAGATGTGTCCATTCTTCATCTTCAGAAAAGAACAAAATCTTTATGGAATAATAAGCGAGGAACCCAAGTATGATCACTCCGGGGATTACGCCAAACTCAGCAAGGATTTCCAGAATGATGTTATGCGGATAGCCGGAATATACATATGGACTTATGACCGGACGCGTGCCGAAAGCCCCGGCTCCAAGGGGATTCTGCCGGATCATATCGAGAGCAGCCTTCCATATTTTAAATCTGTTGTTATCGTTGGTAACGGTACCGTTCAACATGGTATTCACAAATCTTGAAGACATGCCGAACGTGCTCATCACACGCTGGACCGCAGTAAGAATATGCCTGTACAGAGCCAGTATAAGAGCAGATGCGCAGATGGCCTCAACGAGCAGTCTCCCCTTATTGGATGATTTTAAAAAACTGCGTATAAAATACAGAATCAGAAAACCGGCGATGAAGACTATCGTTCCTCTCGATCCGCCGATCAGGATCATAACGAAAGATATTAAGGCTCCGGCGATGTCTGCTCCTCTTTTATATTTTAACGCATCGTTCATCCAGACAAGGCAGTACGGAAGAACCATATATCCAAATCCCACGCTATAAGACATTTTTGCATTATTCCGGACACCGACGCCGAGCCAGTAACCACGTGTATACGCCTGGAGAATCATCCAGCCGAAAAAAATGAACATGAACCATCCCGCATACCTGACACATCGCCTGATTTTTACCGGGTCATTCGGCAGCATCACAAAAAGAAGGGTAAAAACGCCTCTGTAAGGAATAAATATATCCTTTACCCCGTATCCATCCTTAATGTAATACTCATAATATTCAGGATGCAATAAATAAGTAAACGTAAAAAAACCGATAATGAAGAGAATAATACCAAGGAATGTATAATTCATATATTTTCGCGGATTTATACAGATCAGCAGGAAGACCAGCATCAGCGGAATCCCGGTCCCTACAAGAAGCGAGAACCGGTCCTGGTCTGTAATTGCCACGAAAAATGCCTGGATCAGCATTGACATAAAATACAGCATGCAGGCATACTCGCAAATCTGTTCTTCCGAGATGATACCGTGTATGCCGGGCAGATATAAATGTGCCTTTGTTTTAAGCCGAATTTTCAAAATCCGTTCCCCCGTCAGATACGGCTGTATCAGAAGATCAGATCCGTTTTTTCCATGTACCCCAAAAACTCTTTCTTGATACCTTTGTGATAAATAATCTGCGGTCCGACCAGCTGAGACATTCCGTTGCCTTCGATCAGTACCCATCCGTTATCCGTGTGAGCCAGATCCCATCCTATATACTTCACATCAGAAACAGACGAAGCCATTTTTCTGCACATTTCAATGGCCTGATCCCAGTCCGGAAGCTGTACGTCCTTAAGCGCAGCTCCATGGTCGGGATGTGTATCATAGCATATATTTTGTTCATCATGCCCTGACGTGTCGGTCATCCCCGTCTCACGATCAATACCGACAAGAATTCCCCCGGCTCCGCCGTTATCGATAAAAGAACCCTCTCTTCCGACTTTCATAAAAGTATAAGGAACCTCGATTTTTTCCCGGGTCTTAATTGTGATGATCCTGACCGTATTGACACTGGACTCATTAAAGCGGGCCATCGCATCACTCTGTAAAACTTTTTCTTCCAGAATATGCGGGCCATGAGACACGATATCTTCAAAAACACTTTCTGCAGTAAGATTTTCTCTCGAGAGATCGGTCAGTTCAACACTTCTTCCCATTCCCTCAAAAACATTTTTTCTGACGAATACAGGGTGTTTCTCAACAAAATCGCGATATTTCTCAAAATCTGCCCTGCCCGTAATATAAACGGCATCTCTTTTATAATAATCCTGAAATCGATCATACGTGAGACCCTTATTATTAAACAGTCTTGAGCCGGCAAGATCATTCATACGATACACATAGTAATATCTTTCCGTATCGGAAATGAACTGCCTCCTTCCCTCGGAGTCCCTGCTTTCCAGATCAAAAAAGAGGTACTCGTCCGGTTGGAATCCATAGGCAAATCTGGAGAAAAGCATATCCAGCATCAGTCTTTTTCTGCGTCTGTCACTCAGCTCTTCAGGCCAGCCGGCCAGCACCTTCCCCGCATTCTTCTCGCACTTTTTGAAATGCTTCGGAAAACGGATGCGTGCCACATTGACCGCCTTTCTCATAAGCGACGGATTTCCCAAAGCTTCGTCAGCTTCTTTTTCCGACATAAGCGTAGACATTGTACGCAGCCCTCTGGCACGTGAGAGAGCCGCCCTGATCTTTCTGTCAGAAGGATATTTGCTCCTTATAATATCAATTATCTGGTTCTTATTCATGAATATCTCCGTCTCAGATAATAAGATCCATGTTTTTCATAATTCTGTCAAACACAGGTCTCATGCCTTCGCCAATGATCATCTGCTTTGCAATGACATTGGGGTTTTCATTTCCCTCTACGATGACCCAGCCGTTTTGAGTATGTGCAAAATCCCACCCGATGAACTTCGTGAGCGGTACGGATTCGGCGGCTTCATTGATCAGACGCTTAAGATCGTCCCACTCGGGCATTTTATATCCCCGGAACACTGTTCCGGATGCCGGATGGCATGTATAAACTCCGCCGATCTCATCATAGCCGTCGGATACAACGGTCCCGGTCTCATAGTCTATGCAGGCCTGCACACCGCCGGCGCCGGCATTATCGACAAAACTTCCGGGCCTTCCGGTTCTGAGAGTACAGTAGGGAACTTCCACTCCGTCTCTGGTCAGAAAAGATATGGCTCTTATCGTATTTACACTGGAATCATTAAATGCTGCCATCTCGGGAGTCTGAGTAATCAGCTCCTCCAGTATATATTTCCCTTTGCTCAGCATCTCATCAAAATATTCTCTGCGGCTCTTTCCGCAGTTTTCAATATTCTCAAGAGAAACGCCTGTCCCCTGTGCCAGGTAAACCGCTTTTTTTACGAATACCGGATGTCTGGCTACAAAATCCTCGAAAGTATCAAAGTCTGCCTCAGAATCAATTGATATGGCATCCCGCTTAAAATACTCCCTGAACCTGTCATAGGTCTTCATCTTGTCATTGAACAGGGAGGCATCTATGATATTATTCATCCTGCATCTGTATGTTGTCCGCTGCCTGGTGGAAATATAACGTCTCCGGTCAACTGCACTTTTTTCCTCCAGTTGAAAACAGAAATATTCATCGGGCTCGAACCCGTATGTAAAATAACAGAAAAGCATATCTTCTCTGATATCCTGCAGATTTTCCGTTTTCAGGCGTTCCTGATACGCCGGTATCTTTTCAAAAAGTTCATCAATCTTCCTGTTTACTTCATTGCCGGTCTTCTTCCATTTTTCGAGGCTCTCTTTCACGATCCGGGCGCGCTCTTCCGGATTTTTCTCACCCCGTTCGATTTCTTCTCTGGACGGAGCATATTTCCATACCATTCGAATTTTCATAATAGAAAGAATTTTACGGCAGGGGGCAATATTCGGAACGATCCGAACAAGTTTATTCTGACTGTTTTCGGCTTTCATTTTCTTCCGTGTGATCCGGCATCTGCTTAGTCGGCCGGACTGACCTTTCTCCCGGCTCCTCCGGGCACTTTAAATCAATAGAATACTGCGTCAGAGATTAAATTGATTAACAGCGTCTATGACGTAACTGATCTCATCTTCTTCCATACCATAATACATCGGCAGACTGAGTTCTGTCCGGCTGATCTCCTCAGCAATCGGAAACTCCCCTTCGCAAAAGCCAAGATCCTTATAGCATCCCTGAAGATGCATCGGAACAGGATAGTGCTTGTTCGTGGAAATTCCGCATTCAGCCAGATATTGTTCAAGGTCATCTCTTCTGTCGCAGCGGATCGCGAAAATATGCCAGACCGGCAAAACATCGGGAATTACGTAAGGAAGAATAACGGCATCATTTTTTATTTCGCTCAGATATCTTCCGGCTATCCTTCTTCGCTCCTCATTCATACGATCGAGATGGGGAAGTTTCACTCTGAGAAAAGCTGCCTGCATCTCATCCAGTCTGCTGTTGCTGCCCATATAGATATGATGATACTTGTAATCGGAACCGTAATTTCCGAGTGCCCGAACCTTATCGGCAAGATTTTTATCGTCGGTCACTACTGCGCCGGCATCTCCCAGCGCGCCAAGATTTTTTCCGGGATAAAAAGAGAATCCGGCCAGATTTCCAAACTGTCCGATCATTTTTCCTTTATAAAGAGCGCCGTGTGCCTGTGCACAGTCCTCAATGACATATAGCCCTCTTTCCGCCGCGATCTTCATGATCGGCTCCATCTCACAAGGCTGACCGTACAGATGAACAGGCATGATTGCCCTGGTCCTCTCGGATATTTTCTCTTCGATTCTCTTCGGATCGATGTTAAAAGTCCGTATATCAGGTTCGACAAATACAGGCGCCGCTCCTGTATAGGAAACCGCAAGAGCAGTAGCGATGAACGTATTGGACGGAACGATCACCTCGTCTCCCGCTCCTATGCCGGCAGCTTTCAGGGCAAGTACCAGCGCATCCAGCCCGTTTCCGGTCCCTACGCAGTAATCCCTGCCGCAGTATTCCGCAAAGCTCTTTTCAAAAAACTCATCTTCCCTGCCGCCTATATACCAGCTGCTGTTAAGAACTCTTTCAAATGCGTTCTCAAGCTCAGGTCTGAGTTCATTCTCCATCGGAACAAAACTCACGAACGGAATTTTCATCAATTTGACCCTCCTCTAACATCTTCATACAAGCCTGAAATATATTTACGATCATTTTCTGATTTCTTTTTTTACATAGATTACAGAAAGCGCCATTAATACAGCCAGAAATCCTAAAATGCCTCCGCATAACATCAACTTTCCACTGTTTCCTTCCTTTACCGGCTCAGGTCCGGTATGATCATATATTGCCGCATTGATCCCGGGATTTCGTTCTGTCATGCATTTGCAGGTCTCTTCGGCAATTGCGTCAGCTATAGAGACTGCCATCTTTTCATCGGTGTTCCTGACAGTCAGAATTACATAATATGAATCCGGCACCCTCTGTACTGTCAATGAATTTAACAAATCTCTGCCTTCACATTTCAGGTCCAGTTTTTCAACGACGGCATCAAGTACGCTTTGGCTTCCCGAGACATAAACAGAATCACCTATATATCCGAGCAGAACATCATCTGACAGCATATTTCCGTCACCGGCACTTTTTATACCGATATGATACGTAACGCTGGCAGAATATACAGTTCCCGCTTTCCCTGTTTTCATAAGACCAAGAAGACCGACAGCCCCTGTTCCCACTATTATGGCGAGAACAAAAATATACCAGCGGGAGAGATAATATTTTGTTAGATCCATAAGGTCAATCTCTATTTCATCGCTTCTGTAAGACTCCAAGTCAGATCTCCTTTCTACATTTCATATCCTTATTCACAGAATCTGTTTTAGTTTACATCATTCTCATCCTATTTGGAACATTCAGTTTCCCGCTTCCATGCAATTGTAACACTGCAATTCCGAAGAATAAAAAAACCCCGGAAAATCCTCGCTAGAGGTTTTCCGGGACCTTTTACCTAATGAAGCATCGGGGACTCGAACCCCGGACAACTTGATTAAAAGTCAAGTGCTCTTCCGACTGAGCTAGTGCCTCATATATGGTACAGGGCCAGTTGGATTCGAACCAACGAATACTGCCGTCAAAGGGCAGTGCCTTACCGCTTGGCGATGGCCCTATATAAGCATGACAAACATGTTTCCCTTTGGTGTGTGGATCAAAATCTACCGGCTTACGAAGATT
>DMAZ01000228.1:0-3890 GCA_003446335.1 Lachnospiraceae bacterium
CCTTCCTCCCAATACATATGCTGCCAGTTATAAAGCAGCTCCACATTCTGCTTCTCCACCGTCGTCAGCTCCGTCTCGGAAGCCGGCAGACTCCCCGAAAGATACAGATTATTGGCCGTCCTGTACCAATCCAGCGAGAACAGATAATCCCGCGCGTACAGATCCGCGATTGACGGATCATCCTTGTCCGCGACCGTCCATCCGTGTCTCGCGTAAATTTCGTCGATCGCGACCTGGGAAATATTGAGCCGCTGCTGTTTTTCGTCAAATGTCATCTGATCTATATTAACGTCTGCTTCCCCGCTCGGAGTCATAGAATTGAGTTCACTGCTCGTGAGCAGGCGACTGCTTGTGAACGGGAAAACGAAATCCGATGCAGGCGCCTCGATACCGCCGACAATCGTTATAGTCTCACCGCTGTATGACGTCGCCGGCGGGACCGGTGTTGCCGTCGGTGCCGGAATCGGTGTCGCCGTCGGCTCCGGGGTCGGCGTCGCAGTCGGTTCCGGAGTGGGCGTAGCCGTCGGGGTCGGTGTCGCCGTCGGAGTGGGTGTCAGGGTCAATGTCGGGGTAGGGGATGAAGCAGGATCCGACTTCAAATCAGAATCCGACAACCCGGAAGATCCGGCATCCCCGTTCTCAGTCGAATCGACGACCACATCCTCTGAGCCACCGCTACCTCTATTTTTCGTAAAGGGATTGAAGACAAAAAGAAATGTCGCGATAATCACACCTAATGAAATTCCGACAGCGAAAAATATTATGGAAAAATTAACGCCCCCATTATTCCTTCCACCGCCGCTTCGACTCCATTGTGACCTTCGACGCGGATCGTAATCGTCTTCATATGGATTATTGCGCGAATCATAATCATAACGATGCCGGCCTTCACGCTCATCGTAGTCTTTCCGATACGGACCGCCATATGTATGACCATACGTATGATCACGTGTATTGTCGTATGCATTATCATAGGTATGATCATATGGATCATCACGCGAACTGCCGTATGCATTTTCATACGTATCATCATACGGCTCATAACCGGATCGATACGGACGGTTCCTTCGTTCCTGCCCGGATTCATAGGGCTCCCTGTCAGAGTAGTGCCTGTATCCGTCAGCAGTCGAGGTGGTATCGTATCCACGGTTCCGATATTCATTCGACGAATTCATATGATTCCCCTCGCCGTAAGCGTTATCGTCCCCTCTGCGACTGTTTTTCTCTATATCGTCCGACCCGCGACCACCCTTCTCCACATCTTCCGGGTTCCCTCTGTAGCCCGCCGTCTCCGTCGTATCCGTCATCTTTTCCGTAACGTCTCTTTTATCCATGTCCCCTCTCCCAACGAACGTACTTTTTTCTGACATGCAAATGCGAACACCCGCATTATACCACAAATCGAAGAACCGCACAGCGGCTCTTTGCGCTCCTGTGCGAGGGCTTCAGCCTGCATATTCTCCTGCTCACCAGCCGCATTTTCACAAAAAAACAGGCACGACCCTCACGATCATGCCTGTCATTATTTCAGCAACAAATTCTTGCTTTTTTAGAAGTACCAGTTTCCGCCGATCTGGACGTAATCGCCCGTTCTGTTCGAACTTCTGAAGTTCAGGTATGTACAGTTTCTGACGCCCTGTGTCAGGCAATCCGAAACGGCCTGAATAACGAAATCCGGAACATTTCCGCCGAGTCGTCTCTGGTACAGAGACGGATCGGAAACCTTCGGTGAGTAGCAGTACTGTCCATCCGCTGTCAGCTGCTCGAGCGCTGTCGTACCATATCCGCCATAGTTCGCATCCGCGCGGTTCATAGCGGAAGAGATAACTGCGAGAGCACCTTCATAGCATGTGTCGTCTTCCTGAGCAACGATAGCCCAGATGAGCTCAAGCTCTTCCTGCGTGTAGTTCGTCGGATCCACCGGTGACTCACCGACCTGTGCAATCGAATCATACTGTGTAAGATTGTACTCATCGATGATATCTGTAATGGTGGTATCGTATTCCGGCTCAACAACTTCAGTCTCGATACTTGCTCCGACGACGACTTCGACATCGGTCTCATTTGCAATCTCAGGATGCAGGCTTGTCTGATATGCCGCATAATCCGCAAGGCATGCTTCCATATCTTCATAGGTTCGTACGGATTCCTCTCCGTACACATCTTTCTTGCCATCCCACTGCGCTATGGTTCGATTCGCGGTCTCACCGGTCCATGGGCTTGCCCACTCTTCATCGGTGATCTCCTCGGTCATGCTGAGGACGTTATTGTCTTCCGGCTGAATGCCTCCAAGCGTTTCCGATTCAAAGGATAACCAGTTCGTCTCCTCGATGACCTGTGCGATCAGAACTGACGGAAGGTATCCGTACTGTGACCACTCATCCTTGGATGCGGTTACAAGGGCCTGGATGATTTCCTGCTGAGCGGATTCGTCGCCGTCCTTCGCGCGCTGTCCGATTTCGACCAGCTCGCTGACCTGAGTCGAAGATGCCGCTGCATCCTCAATAACTCTGACACCCCAGCATGTCTTGTTGTAATCGACATTCGAGATGATGATACCGGTCGTGGACGAAGAAGCGTTTATGGCCTGTCCGTTGCCGATGTACATCAGTACGTGGTATACGGCACCGTCTCTCGCGTAGAAGAGAAGGTCTCCCGGAAGGGCATCCATCGCATTGATCTTCGTTCCGATTTCGGCCTGTTCGTAAGAACATCTCGGCAACTCAATACCGAACTGGCGGTAGATCAGCATGGTGAAACCTGAGCAGTCGCATCCTTCGGTGAGCGACTCTCCACCCCATACATACGGATTGCCGAGGAACTGTTCTGAAAATGCGATCATCGCCTGTCTGTCCGCCGTTGTGGTCGCCGAGCGGTAATTGAAGCTCGACGGCAGCTCTCTGACGGTCTTCAGGGAAAATCGGAAAGCCGTGTTGTTGGCCGGCGCTATGATCTGCTTTGCAAGCGTCATCTTGCTTTCGCCCGTCTTGCGAACGTACTGGTTGGCTTTCTTTCCTGTCAGAAGATACTGCTTATCGACAAATCCTCTGACCGTACCGGACTCGATATAAGTCCATTTCTCATCCGAGTTATCAATGATGTAGCAGAGATTATTCGGATAGAGGACACCGACAATTCGGTTGCTGTAGCTCTTTCCCTCACGAACATTGAGGAACGAATCGCACTTTGCGAGAGCATAAACTTTACTGATCTTGGAGAAACCGGCAAGTTCCGGATTCACCTGCTTCTGCGTGTAGTAGGATGCCGCATGGTATGCCTGCGCCGGTGTGCGCACCGTGTAGGTCACGCTCGGCGTCGGTACAGGCTGCGCATTTACCGTATAGGTAACGACAAATCCCACACTCCCTGTAATCGTACCCGCTACCGAAGCGCTCTGCGCCGTATAGCCGGATATTGAAGGTGAGACAACATTATAAGTGTCACCGTAGTGATACTTTCCGGAGTACGAATCGTAGATAGGATTACCGTTCTGATCTACGTACTGAATCGTCAGTGTAAACTCCTCAGGATTTTTGACGGGTTCATATGTGACCGTATAGCTGGCATCCGAGGACTTCATCGTGCCGTTAATAACTGCCTGATCAGGAACATATCCTTCTACTGACGGGCTCTGTACGCTATACTTGTCTCCGACTTTCAGTGTCTCCTTATATGTGCTGTCCGCATGTCCCCCACCCGGGAATACGTAGTAAATTGTAAGCGTGAACTTTGTCTTCGGCGTCGGCGTAGGTGACGCAGACGGTGTGACCGTCGGTGTAACTTTACCTGTGACCTTCGGAGTGACGGTCGGTGTCACGGTCGGGCTGACCGTCGGCTTGGAATCATCTGCCGAGCTGTCATCCGGCGGAGCCGTTGAGCTGTCATCCGGC
>DMAZ01000228.1:3964-5779 GCA_003446335.1 Lachnospiraceae bacterium
CTGTCATCCGGCAGATCGGAACTTGTGTCGTCATAGGTGGACAGATCATCAATGCTCGCGTCATCAATATTTTCCGCCCCGTCTTCAGTTACTTCCGGTATCGAAGACTCAACTGTCTGTCCAGCTTCATCTACATTCCCTTCAGCCCCATCCTCACCGGTCTCTGATACCGAAACATTCTCCCCACCGGTATCATCGCCCCATGAGCTCTCAGTTACTTCTTCATAATATTCGTCCGTTGCTTCAGGACTCGTTGTCCCGTAATTGAACGCTTCCTCGCTGACGGGAATATCTTCCACAAATGAATCAGACCAGGTCTGAACCGGATTCAGGAGAGCTATCGTCATAACACCCGCTATGACAACGCTTGTTATCTGTTTTCTCCTCCTTCTCAAATTTTGTACCTCCCCTGGCTGTTAATGTGCTTCTGTCGGTCTATATCGCATGGGCATAGTGCGACACTCTGATAGATAACAGAATTATAGCACAATGAAAAACGGTTGTCAGCCGATGACCAGGGACTTTTTTTAATCATTTTGTAAAAATTCTGTGTCTTACCACGGCTTGTTTTAACATTTTCAGCCCGGTAATCGACTCTTGTTCAACCTTTTTCTTTCTTCTGCCGTTTCAAGCGAAGAGTGAGCTGCTTGTTCCGGATCTTTTCCAGCTCGGCCTCCCCGACCTGTTTCGTCGTCTTGATCGCGAAGAACTTCCCGTCAGCGGCTTTTCTGACGCGGACTTTGCTCTTGACAAATCCATGCTCCTCACAATAGCCGACGGCAAAATGGTTCCGACCGTTGTCGGAGAACCACTTTATCTTCCGCTTTGCGTTCCGGTGACAGACAAAACAGCGGAGGGAAGCGACCTCGCGGTCCTCCATCACCTGCTCTTTTGTCGCAAATTCTCTGGATATGAACTTCTCATAGGTATTGTAGCGGATCCGGATCTCCTCCGCCCTGCTTTTCGGGTTCTGAAAGCAGTCGATCGAATAATTTTCTTCGATGATATTGTCCGGAATGTAACTGAGAACCTTGGCGGTATAGACCGCGTCGTCCAGTGCCTGATGAAATTCTCCGTTGTCCTCTATGCTCAGATAATCGACAGCGTATTCCAGCGCTCTCCGGTCTTTCCGCGTCTCAAAGGTCAGCGCGAACAGTTTCTGAACATCCTCGTACAGAATAGGCCCCGGGAGTAAATCTTCCATATAATAATAAGAAAGATTTCGCTGAAGCTCCGTCAGGTCCGTCGTCCCCCATGTACAGAAGCGGTAGCCGCTGCCGCACCATTCGAGGAACTCCCTGGCCGCCTCGGGGAAAAGGACGCCGCTCTTCTGCAGTTCATCCATCGTCACCGTGATGACTTCTTTCGTGCGAAAGTGGATCTTCCGGTAGATCACCGGCTTGATCAGACAGTGATACGTATCGATGATCTCCTTTTTTTCGTTCACTTTGACAGCACCGATCTCGATGATCTCAAAGGGAAGTTTTTCGATTTCTCTGGACTTGCCGTACGGGCACTGGTTCCATTCCAGATCCAAAACAATATAATTCATTAATCACCTATACCAATAAAATATGATATACAAATGCCACCCGGACCTCAATATACGAATTGCGGCATGTGTTGATTCAAATGATACAAAAAACTAAAAATAAAATCTTTCAAAAGAATTAATACAAATGAAATTATACAGGATTGAAGACAATATGCAAGTCTCTCAGGCCTGCCCTGATCCTCCTTTTAAGGCAGGAAAGGACAGTCTTTCTCTGACCAAGACAAGAAGGACCGCTCTTTCTCCGCCCAAAACAAAAGCCC
>DMAZ01000106.1 GCA_003446335.1 Lachnospiraceae bacterium
CATTTTCATCATTATTCTCCAGCAGATCGACGGCAACGTGATCGGACCGAAGATTCTCGGAGATAAGATCGGTATTTCGAGCTTCTGGATCCTGTTCTCCATACTTTTCTTTGGAAGCTACTGGGGAGTGATCGGAATGATCGTGGGTGTTCCGATTTTCGGTCTGGTATATGATCTGGTGACGAGGATCATGAAACACGGACTGAAAAAGCATGAGAAAACAGAAATTTATGATGAGTATCATCTGGCATATGAGGTAGAAAAAGAAAAACCCGGGAAAAAGCGGGGGAAAGGAATTTTCGGACGTTCCCGTAAACGGTCCGAATAAGTGCAGGAGAATGGAAAAACAGTTTTGGGATAAATATGCACCGGTCTATAACAAATTCATGCGAAAGGACCGGGCAGCATATGCTGAGATATGTGCTTTGATCCGTGAAAAGGCTGAGGGAAAAAAGGTTCTGGAAGTGTGTACCGGAACGGGTCTGATCGCGAAAGAGGTAGCCGATGTGACGGAGTATATGTTCGCGCTTGATTATTCTCCGAAGATGATAGAGCAGGCCCAGAAAGGCGGGCATTCCGATAAGCTGGAGTTCGTGGTAGGGGATGCGATGAAACTTCCCTTCCGTGACGAGAGTTTTGAGGTGGTCATCATTTCAAATTCCCTTCATATTATGCCGGAACCCGGGAAGGCTCTGGATGAAATTCGCAGAGTCCTCACAGCAGACGGTCTGCTGATTGCCCCCACATTTACCCATGCTAAGATGTCACCCGGTCAGCATCTGCTTGCCGGCGCAATGGGAGGAGCGGCCGGATTCAGGACGGAGCATGCCTGGACAAGAGATACCTATGTTGACTTCCTTCATGAAAATGGATGGAAAATCAGGAGAGGAAGAGTCATCAAAGCGTCGTTCCCGGAAGTTTACGTTGAGTGCGTGAAAAAATAAAGCGGAGGTAACCATTGAAAAGCAAATTTCGTACAGTGGCTATCGTAATATTTACACTGCTTGCCGGACTGCTGGTAGCGGGAATAGCCTATCTGGGATTCGATCTTTATCTGCAGAATCAGGTCACGGCCCCGGTCCAGGGTGCTGACACATCTTCAATCGCGGAAATGAGCTTTTCCGATACGAAAGTAGCTGAGGAGGCTGAAGAGGATCAGAAGAAAGGCGTCAAAAAAACAGAGAAAGCGGAGGAAGATTCCTCCGGTCTCACGAAAGAGGCTGTGAACGGGAAGGATAAGAAGAAGACCGGCGCAGGTGCTAAAAAGAAAGCTACGGCGACCCCGAAGCCGACTCCGACCCCGGCTCCCTCGAAACCGGAGGATGTGAAAGATATCAGTACCCATGATATGAAGAAGTACCTCGGTGAGATGCCGGGAGAAGATTCGGATATTGTGAGCACAGCCACCGAGGTCTATACCTATGAGCAGATGGTAAAGGATCTTTTCTTTCTCGAGCAGAGATATCCCGGTCTCTTTACGTACGGACCGGTCGCTGTTACGAAAGATCTCAGACAGATCTACGCCGTGACCCTCGGGAATCCGGAGGCTGCGAATCATGTTGTTGTGCAATATACGGTCCACTCGAGGGAGTATATCAATTGTCTGCTTGCAATGAAGCAGATTGAAAGTTACCTAAAGAATTACGCGGCGGGGAATACTTACGGTGACAGATCCTATCCGGATCTTTTTTCGAATTTCTGCCTGCATGTCATACCGATGGCTAATCCGGATGGTATTGCCGTTGCCCAGTTCGGAATCGATTCAATGAGGACTGAGGCTGCGAGAGCAACGATCCAGTATTGCTGGGAATCCGATACGCTCCTGGGCAGGACGGCGGCTCCGATCGAGACCTATCTGAAAACGTTCAAGGCCAATGCCAATGGCGTTGATCTCAATAAGAATTTTGATGTCGGCTGGAAAGAATATACGGATGGTGTGCCGGTACCCTCCACGGACTGCCACAAAGGAGCCGCCCCGGCTTCCGAGAAAGAGACCCAGGCTATTCTGAAACTGGTACACGACAATCCTACCGTCGCTGTTATTTCCTACCATTCAGCCGGAAATCTGATTTACTGGAACTACGGTGTTGAGAATGAGGATCTTCTGGCGGCAGACAGGAACCTTGCTGTCAATCTGTGTAATGTCACGGGGTATTCTACCGTCGTGTCGGAAAAGTATGATTCTCATCTGGCCGGAGGATGTTCGGATTATTTCATGTGGAAGGAAGGGATTCCGTCTGTCACGCTGGAGACGGGAACAGGTACCTGTCCTCTTTCGATCACGGAATATGATGCCATGTGGAATGCCAACCGGGATGTATATCCGCTGCTGGCTGCCATGTATGGATAATAAAATATCAGATTAATATAGGAACATAAATTGGGCTGTCGCATACGAAGACCCGGTGCCGCGATCCATGACAGACGTTATCAGCAGATGTCTGCCATAGATCGTGACATAGTCTTTGATGCGACAGCCTTTTTTCGGAAACCATACGGCTCATCTGATGTGCACATCGACCTGCGCGAAGGGAATCTCGATACCGGCTTCATCAAAGGCCAGCCGGATACCTTCCGTCAGATCCCATTTCGTCCGAAGATATTTCGAGCGTTCGACATAGCCCTGTCCGCCCAGAACAATGGTACTTTCGCCGAGTTCCGAGACAAATACATTGATTTCATGTTCTTTTGAGATGTCCGGATGATCAGAATAGACTGAATAGAGTACGTCTTTGGCTTTTTTTATATCTTCGTCATATCCTATGCTCACGAACAGATCGACCCTCCGGAAAGGAAAAGCGCTGCAGTTCGTGACATTGTCGGAAGCCAGCGTACCGTTCGGTACGGAGATGGAACGGTTGTCCGGCGTTGCAATGGTCGTGTAGACAAGGCCGATCGCCATGACCGTTCCTTCACCGGAGGAGCAGATGATGTAATCTCCTACGCGGAAAGGATGCATGAACAGGATCAGAAGGCCTCCGGCAAAATGAGCAAGGCTGTCCTGCAGAGCCAGACCGATGGCAAGTGTGGCGCTGCCCAGGACGGCTATGATCGTGCTTGTACTGAATCCGAGCTGTGCCGCTATGATAAAAACAAGAAGAATATGCAGAATGGCGTTCAGGACAGAACTGAAAAACTGCCCCGCGGTCATGTCAATATTCAGGCGGGCAAGCGTCTTCTTGAATACTTTCTGGATCGTCAGAATTATTTTGTGACCAATCAGGAACATGATTACCGCAAAAAGGATTTTTATGCCCAGAATCTGCAGTTTGGGAAGATATCTCTGCAGAAGAGACACTTTTTCTGCGATTTTCTCTGCAGTTTCCTCTGTTACTTCGCCCGGAATTGAGTTTATAAGATACATGCATTGGTCCTCACTTTATAAATAGAGATAAATAAAGAAAGCGGTACGGCTTTATACCGACCGCTTTCTCTATAATATCACAGATATCTCTGTGTTTCCGTATCAATTACGCCCCGGGTCGTAAGTCTTAATGTCGGGATGACCGGAAGACTCATGAAACTGAGGGTCATGAACGGGTCGATTCCCCGGGATACGCCGAGTTTCCAGGCTTCTTCCTTGGCCTTCTCAAGATCGTCGTTCACTTCTATAAGCGGGCGGTCGCTCATGAGGCCGGCTATCTCCAGCTGGACGTCTGTCTGTGGTCTTCCGTCCAGATAGACAGTGATACCGCCGTGAATGTTGACGATATGGTTGACGGCCGCGGCGATGTCTTCGTCATTGGTCCCGACAGCGATTATATTATGGGAGTCGTGGGAGATACTCGTCGCAACCGCGCCCTGCTTCAGGCCGTATCCCTTTATATAGCCGATTCCTATGTGGTGTGTATTGTGGTGACGTTCTACTACGGCCATTTTGAGGATATCTTTTTCCGTATCGATATGATCTGCATATCCCTCATCAGTGGAGGTGATTTCCCCCGGGACCATTCCTATGACACCGCGTGGCCGGTTGTCAGCGAAATTCGCTGCAGTCAGGTGGTCGACACGGAATGTATTGTGGGCTCTTTTCGTGAGGATTTCCTCGATCTCAGGGGTCTTAAAGGGGACAACGTCTCCGTCATAGCGCAGCACACCGCGTTTATAGACCTGTTCTACGTGGAAATCGTCCAGATTATCTACGACGATAAAGTCGGCCAGATAACCGGGCGCAATGGCTCCCTTATTATTGAGCAGGAAATAGCGCGCGGCATGGTGGGTGGCGGTCTTCATGGCGATGATCGGATCGACGCCCGCATGGATGCATTTCCTTACGTGATAGTCAATATGACCGATTTCCAGAAGATCATTCGGATGCTTATCGTCTGTCGCGAACATGCAGCGGGAATAATACTCCGGTACAAGGAGCGGTAACAGGGCATCCAGATTCTTGGCTGCTGTACCGTCACGGATCATGATGAACTGACCTTTCCGAAGCTTCTCCATCGCATCCTCAATTGTTGCGCATTCGTGGTCTGAGTAAACACCTGCAGCAATGTAGGCGTTCAGACTGTTGCCGGAGAGTCCCGGAGCATGACCGTCTATTTTCTTGTGATGGGATTGAGCGCCCGCGATTTTTTCGATCGGTTCCGCCTGGCCGTTCACGACACCTACATAGTTCATCATTTCCGCAAGCCCCAGTACGCGGGGATGATCGTAGAACGAATCGATGGCCCGATAATCAAGAGTCGCTCCGGACTCATCTACAGGAGTGGCCGGAACGCAGGAGGGCAGCATGAAGTGAACATCCACCGGGAGTCCTTCCGTTGCTTCCAGCATATATTCGATTCCGTCGGTTCCCATGACATTTGCAATTTCATGGGGATCCGTAATGACAGTGGTCGTGCCGTGAGGAAGAACTGCTTTTACGAATTCCACGGGTGTGACAAGGGAGCTTTCCAGATGGATGTGAGCGTCGATCAGACCGGGGCATATGATCTTACCGCTCAGATCCAGTTCGTTATCGCCGCTGTACTCACCCATTCCGACGAACAGCCCTTCCGCGATCGCTATATCTCCTCTGCACAGCTCATTGCTGAAGACATTCAGATAAGTGGCATTTTTCAGTACGAGGTCTGCACTTTCACGACCGGCAGCGACCTGGATGATTCTCTGCTTTTTCTGAACTTTTCGATTTATTTTAGCGGAGTAACTTTCCTTGTATGTTGGCATATCCTCACCTCGCTGTTTCATAAGATATTGTAAATTAATATATCATAGAAGCATGTAATTGTCTAATCAAATGAACCTCTTTGTGGAAATTCAATACACGATATGGAGAAAGTTACTTAAAGTTACTTTGTGATCCGTACCCCGGAATGTGAAACCTTTATGAATCCTTCCCTGACAGGATTGACGTAATCTGCCGGATATATAAGAATAGAATCGGCTCACGAATGATGGAATTTCAATAACAGAATATGGAGAGGATAAGGATGAACTATCTGAGAAAGAATTCCAATGAGTTTCAGAGCGGGTATACCGGCTGCTATTTAAAACCGGCGACCTGCCCTCACTGCGGGACAGGTACCGATGCGGTCTCGACGGCAAGAGAGATTTTCGCGTATTCCGGCAGCTCGAATCTTCTGCTTTCCGCAGCCAAGTGTACGAGCTGTCACAGGACATTTTTCTTCGCTAACCTCCGGGAATCCGGCAACAGCGATGCAGAGGTCGTCTGCATGTATCCCGACAAAAATATAGTGTACGAAAACGATACGCTGAAAAAGGTATCTCCGCGCTTTATACGCATGTACAACCAGGCTTTGTATGCGGAGAAGAACGGAGACACGGAACTGGCAGCTATCGGCTACTGTACGGCACTTACGACACTGATCAAGGACTATGCGATCGGTGTACTCGGAAAACCTGCAGAGGAGGTCGCTTCCAGAAATCTCTATCAGGTCATAGGGGATTATCTTCTTCAGAAAGAATTGATCAATACACCCGACCTGATACGTATCCTCGGAGATGATTATGTTCATTATAATGATCGTTATCCGACCAGGGATCTTGTGATCCTGAAGGGATACATGGAGATTTTTCTTAAACAGATCGAGATGCAGCTTTTGATCAGGAGTGCCGATGATGTGACTTTAAAAAGCGATATTGACAGAGTGGAAATGAAAGAAGGATAATTATACTGGAACAGGTATTGAATACAGCAGGTATTGAAGGAGAACAGTATGAATTATTTTGCCGTTGACATCGGAGGAACATTTGAAAAATTTGCCGTCATTACTTCCGAAGGAGATTTTCTTGCCAAGGATAAAATTCCGAGTATTATAAATGATCGACAGCGATTCCTTGACTCGATAGAGGATCAGTTCCATGCTTATGAGAAGATATACGGAAAACTTGCCGGAATCGCGATCAGCATGGCGGGCGTGCTGGATGTTGAGAAAGGGTATGCATACAATGCGGGAGCGATCCTGAGCGTCCGGGAGATGAACATAGCCGAATATTTTTCCGAGCGCTGCAAGGTTCCGGTCACGATTGAAAATGATGCCAAAGCCGCAGCACAGGCCGAACTCTGGAAAGGGAACCTGAGTGATGTATCGAGCGGCGTGGTCATCGTGCTGGGAACAGCTATCGGAGGAGCCGTTATTGTAGACAGAAAAATCGTACGGGGAAAGCATTTCTTCGCCGGCGAATTCAGTTATGTGATGAGGGGCGATCACCGGAACGCGGACATCTCGAATATGTGGGGATACAACGGGGGAACGCTCGGGCTGGTGAAGATGACTGCTGAGAAGAAGAATATTCCCGAAGAAGAGCTGGATGGTTTTAAGGTCTTTGAACTTGTGAACAGCGGCGATGAGGAGGCAATGGATATTTTTCGGGATTATTGTGCAGGCCTGGCTTACAGGATCTGGAACCTTCATGCAGTCCTTGACCCGGACAGGATCCTGATCGGAGGCGGTATAAGCGCTCAGCCGATTCTTCTTGAGACTGTCAGAGAGGAGCTGGATAAAGTGGCGGCCATTCAGCCCAATGATCAGAAAGCACCCGAAGTAATGACCTGCAGATTCTTCAATGATTCCAACATGATCGGTGCGCTCTACGCGCATCTTCTGAGAAATCCTTAAGGTTGTACAGACAGCTGTGGACTGCCTTTACAGTGGTCCTGTTCTGTGTTATAGTAGCTCTGAAAAAGATGAATAGAGTCAGGCAGAGTAGAATCCGGCGCGTTAAGTGCTGTGTGTACGGGGAGTTGACATGCAGACGAAAAGCGATACGCTTGCGGTACCGGATTCGCATCCCACTGCTACATTAATATGGATATGACCTCCTTATATATGTAGTTAGCGGATAACTGCGAAAGGAGGTTTTTATGTTCAGAGAATCAGCTAAGGAACTCCGAAAAGTGCAGGCTATCGCAATCTGCGGCGTTATGGGAGCACTCGCTATCGTTCTTGGGTATGTGGCGACGATCAGGATCGGCGACTATATCCGGGTAGGCTTCTCCTTCCTTCCGAATGTGATCATTGATTTCCTGTTCGGACCGGTAGTTGGGGGCGTGTTCGGCGGTGCCATGGATATCATTAAGTATCTGATGAATCCGACCGGTCCCTTTTTTCCGGGATTTACGATCAGCGCAATTGTCGGAGCGGTGCTGTACGGAGTCATCCTCTATCGGCAGAAGATAACCGTTCTCAGAGTGTTCATGGCTCAACTTGCGGTCAAGGTAGCTGTGAACCTGGTGCTCAATACGCTGTGGCTCGTAATGCTGTACGGATACGGTCTTATGGCTATTCTTCCGGGGCGTATTATTTCAAATGCCGTTATGCTTCCGATCGACACCTTTATAACATATGTGGTGCTTATTTTTATTCAGAAGAACTTAAGGCATCTTCTGAAGTTCTGATAAATCATGGCATCGGTTTTGTGAAAAGTATTACTTTACGTATCTAATGATGGTATACTAGAATAAATAATTATTTTTTGAAGGCAGATTGTACTGCCGGGGAGGTTTCATGGATATTAATCTTCAGAGAGACGGAGGCACACTCACGATAGGCATCACGGGCAGATTGGATACGATTACATCGCCGAAGCTCGATGATGCTCTTCACGCTGAAATCAAAGGAGTCACAGAGCTGATTTTTGATCTTGATCAGCTTGAGTATATCTCCTCTGCCGGTCTGCGTGTACTGCTTGGGGCTCAGAAAATCATGAACAAGCAGGGCAGTATGGTTGTAAAGAATGTAAAACCGATGATCATGGAAATATTTGAGGTCACCGGATTCGACAGCATTCTGACGATTGAATAACAAGCTGTCGAAGGTTCTTGTTCAATACAGAGAAAGGATTTCTATATGGCAACAATCACTGTTCCTGCCATCCTGGGGAATATACCTGTTGTTACTCAGTTCATAGAAGATAATCTGGAGCAGGCCGGCTGTCCGATGAAGGAAATGATGCAGATCGAGATGGCCACAGATGAGATTTTCAGTAATATCTCTTACTATGCATATCCGAAAAATGAACCCGGGGAAGCGACTGTTCACGTGGATGTGGATGTTTCGTCATCAACAGTGGATGTGACATTTGAAGATGCCGGGATCGCGTTCAACCCTTTGGATATCAGAGAGCCTGACGTATCTCTCTCCGTTGAAGAGCGCAGTCCCGGAGGTTTGGGTATTTTCCTGGTACGAAAAGTAATGGATGCTCTGACCTATGAGCGGGTCGGCAATAAGAATGTTCTTCATATTAGGAAAAAATGGCAGCCTGAGGAAAGTTGATATCTGAAACAAAGATGTGGAGGAACTAAGACTCTGTTTTACGGGTTCTAAGCTGATGCCGGTGTGGTATGACATTCCGGATCAGAGCGGAAGAACGGTAATCAGGGTCTTTTATGTTATATTTGGCATGAAAAGGACATCATTATGGAAAACAGACATTCACTAAGCGCAGGAGAAAAAGTTTCCTATGGACTCGGAGCTGTAGGCAAGGACATGGTATATATGCTCTCCGCAAGCTATGTACTGTATTATTTTCAGGATATTCTTGGTGTCAGTGCTGTCGCTATGGGCTTTATCCTGATGGCAGCCAGAATATTTGACGCATTCAATGATCCGATCATGGGTGTGATCGTAGCGAAAACGAAGACGAGATGGGGCAAATTCCGTCCATGGCTCCTGATCGGTACGATTACCAATGCAGCCGTTCTTTTCTGCATGTTCTCCTGTCCGCCGGCCCTTGACGGCCCGGGAATGACAGCATATGCCGCTGTGACTTATATTCTTTGGGGCGTCACATATACGATGATGGATATTCCATATTGGTCTATGATACCGGCGTTCACGGAAGGAGGCAGGGAGAGAGAAAATCTCACGACTCTTGCCAGATCCTGTGCGGGCGTGGGTTCCGCGATCATCACCATCGTCACTGTGATCTGTGTCCAGAAGCTGGGCAGGATGATCGGCGGGGCAGGCGCTGCCTCCAGAGAGGTAGAGAGGATAGGATTTAAATATTTTGCGCTGGCCGTCGCCGTGATCTTCGTGATCACGATCGTACTGACCTGTGTGAATATAAAAGAGAAATCTACAGTGGACATGAAAACGGCTTCTCTCGGGGAGATGTTCCGTGCACTGATCACCAACGATCAGACGCTGACCGTTGTTCTGGCGATCGTCCTGATCAACAGTGCCATGTACATCACATCGAACCTGGTCATTTATTTCTTTAAGTATGATTTCGGCGGAACGACCTGGTATAACAGCTATACCCTTTTTAACACGTTCGGAGGAGCCGTACAGATCCTGTCCATGATGCTGTTCTATCCGCTGCTCCGCAGATTCTTTACAGGTATCAGGATATTCTACATCTGTCTCTGCATGGAGATCGTCGGATATGGAGTGCTGCTGATTCTGGCCTTTACGAATATGTCGAATGTCTTTCTGCTTTTCATCCCGGGCTTCTTTATATTTGCGGCGAGCGGCATGCTGAATGTTCTGACCACGGTCTTCCTTGCAAATACCGTAGATTATGGAGAACTCAGGAATAATCGGAGAGATGAGAGCGTTATTTTTTCCATGCAGACATTTGTCGTAAAACTGGCATCGGGCGTCGCTGCTTTCATTGCGTCTCTGTCTCTTCAGATCTTCAGTCTCAGTCAGGATGCGGAAGCGCCCGAGCAGGCTGTTGACTTTTCGCAGTCAGTCGCACAATCGTCGAAAGTAGGTCTTCGGATGACTATGACGATCCTTCCGATCATCGGTCTTTTTGCTGCCTGGTTCTGGTTCAGGAAGAGATATATTCTTGATGATCGGAAATTAGAGGAAATATCTCTGGAACTTAAAAGGAGGTAAAGGACATATCGATGAAATCAATAATCAGGCAATTGTCAGTCATTCTTTTCACGTTGGTTCTTGCGGCCGGTATTCTGACTGCCTGCAGCCGGTCCTCTTCAGACGGAAATGACGGCAGCATACCCGTTTCGGATGAGAGTACTTCATCGCAGAGCAGAGCAGAGCCATCGGATTCCGACGGGGAAGTTCCCGGTCCGAAAGCGGAAGAGACCTTTCGGTCGACTTTTATCAAATGCGGAAAAGCCGACATGATCGTTCTCGAAGGCAGTTTCGGAACGGCGGTCATCGATACCGGCGAGGCAGAAGACGGAGACAAGCTCGTGGAATATCTCGAGGAGGCTGGAGCGGACAAGGTCAGTTTTTTGATTATTACGCATTTCGACAAGGATCATGTCGGAGGCGCGTCTTACCTGCTGGATCATTATCCTGTCGGTAAGATTTATATCCCGGATTACGAGGGGACGTCCGGGGAATATTATGAGTTCATGGATAAACTGAAAGAGCTCGGTTACAGAGAAGGGAGCGGTGATCCCGACGGGATGGGCGGGCTTATACGTGTGAAGGAGACGGTTTCTTTTACAGACGGTGATGTGCGGTTTACGATTGACCCGCCCTCATCCTATGAGATTCCGTCCGGCGCGGATGAGTATGACAATGACTTTTCACTCATCACGATCGCAGATCACGGCAGCACGTCGATGCTCTTTATGGGTGATGCGGAAAATATGCGCGATAAAGAGTTTATGGAGAAAAATCTGATCGGGGAGTGTGACCTGATAAAAATTCCGCACCACGGAAGGTACCATTCACAGCTGAAGCAGGTGATCTCGTCGTTACGACCGGCTTATGCGGTCATAACGGATTCACAGAAAAATCCTGCGGAGGAGAAGACCCTGAGTCTGCTCACCGATAACGGCGTAAAGATATTCAGCACTGCAGAAGGAAATGTGACGGCTGAGAGTGACGGCGCGGGCATAACGGTATCCTGAAACGCGGGATCGTACCCACAGTGAAGGAAGAATAAAACAGCTGCATGAGGACGAAACCTTATCGGTAAGGAATCGCCTTATGCAGCTGTTATTTTAGTATTTATGAACGCACTTGCGCGGCGCGGCAAGAATGCCGAGGTGTTCTTGATTATTTAAAGAGCAACGGAATTATTCCCGGCCATCCCAGCAGTATGTACACAGATTCTCTCTCGGAATACCCACGGAATCCAACATATCATCCAGCCGGTTAAAGCGAAGAGAGGTAAATCCCATTTCTTTACAGATTCCGTCAAGCATACGACGATAGCGTTCGGTGTCGGGGTTGGTATAATCGTCAAGGACTGTGCGGTCCACGTCCCCTCCTTCCAGGCGATAGATCACTCTTCTGGCAATCAGCTCCATTTCCGACGTAGCCCGGGAGAAACTGATATACTTGCAGCCGAACAGGATCGGAGGGCAGGCTGGACGGACATGGACTTCCTTAGCACCGCTCCGGTAGAGGAATTCTGTGGTCTCCCGGAGCTGAGTACCGCGGACGATGGAATCGTCGATCAAAAGGAGCCGCTGGTCTTCGATCAGCTCCTTGACCGGAATCAGCTTCATTTTTGCAATCAGATCCCTCTTTGTCTGAATGGTCGGCATGAAGGATCTGGGCCAGGTCGGCGTATACTTGATGAAGGGGCGGGAGAACGGAACACCGGATTCATTGGCATATCCGACCGCATGAGCTGTTCCGGAGTCGGGGACACCTGCCACTGCGTCAATTTCATCTCTTGCCATTTTATCGCGCTTTGCCAGATAACTTCCGCAGCGGACGCGCATGCCTTCGACAGAAACACCTTCGTAGCTGGATGCCGGGTAACCATAGTATACCCACAGGAATGTACAGATCCTCATCTTCTTTCCGGGGGCAGCCAGAGTCGTCACGCCATCCGGTGTCATGATGCAGATTTCTCCGGGCCCGAGTTCCTTGTAATGGTCGTATCCCAGATTCAGATAGGCAAATGCCTCGAAGCTTGCACAGAAACCCTCAGCCTTCTTTCCGATGACCAGAGGTGTCCTTCCCACACGGTCTCTCGCACAGTAGATTCCGAGAGGTGTAAGAAGCAGGATGGTCATCGACCCGTCAATAACATCCTGGGCAAATTTAATCCCGTCTACGATATTATCTTTCTGATTGATCAATGCGGCGACAAGCTCTGTCGCATTGATGATGCCGCCGCTCATCTCATGGAATTGTGTCCCCTGCATGCCCAGAATTTTTTCTGCAAGGGAATCTATGTTATTGATCCTGCCGACTGTCGTGATTGCATAGGTTCCGTGATGGGAACGGACGATCAGTGGCTGCGGCTCGTAATCGGAAATGCTTCCAACACCCATGTAACCTTCCATCTCGTTCACATCCCGTTCGAACTTTGTGCGGAAAGGACTGTTCTCGATATTGTGAATGGCACGGTTGAACCCCTCTTTCCCGAAGACAGCCATTCCTGCTCTTCTGGTTCCCAGGTGTGAATGATAATCGGTCCCGAAGAACAGGTCAAAGACACAGTCTTCTTTCAAAGCGGAAGCAAAAAATCCTCCCATATACTCTCCGTTTCCGCGCGGATGCGCTATTTGAAAAATTGACACAACAAACACCCGGTTCCTCTCTGCGCCTTTGCAGTACGAAATCGGGGTGTCTTTTTAACAGATTCTGAAAATAATTTCAGCCTTATTATAACAAAAAAATAAAAGTGTGCATGTATTTTTTTTGATAACGGGCGGAAATAACGGCGTATCTGTACATAGAAGGGGAATTATAATGTTATATTTTAGGTTTTGAACACAAAACAGACACAAAACAAAGTTAAGCTTGGTGAGAAAACAAAGCGAAACTTGGTAAAAAGAGACGGATTTTGCTGTCGATTTTCACTTATCTTGGTTGTAAAGGCATATTTGAGAGTATATTCTCAAAATCGGACGGAAACAGATCGTGTCCGGGAACATTTGCATGGAATGGAGGATTCAATATGAAATTTACTGAAAGGCTTAGAAACCTCAGGAACAAAGTGGGACTTACGCAGGAAGCGGCAGCCGAAAAGATCGGAGTATCTGTTACTTCACTTCAGAACTGGGAGAGCGGCATTAACAAACCCAGCATGTCGAATGTAAAAAAGATCGCGGAGGCTTATGAGACGGGGTGTGACGATCTGGCGGTCGGTATGCTGGAGGATGACAGTGCCCGAAAGGATGTGGTATCCAATTTCCCGGAGTTCCTTTTCCCTGACTCCTTCAATGAGGAGATAGCCGAAAAACATATGACCAGAGGGCTTCAGGAACTGTTCGGTCTGCTTTATATTTATTCATATGGAAGGAGATATAATTCTATCGAAAATAATGATTTCGACCTTTACAGAATAGAGCGTCTTCCGTATGAGTATGTCGGCAGGACAGGAGCTTTTGAAGTGCTTTCCATGGTCGAAAAGCTCAGATCCGTTCTGAAGGACCTTGAGGTAAATGAGGTAAAGGATGCCATCCTGAAGAACCCGCGTGAACTCTTCGATATCAGGACCCTTCCCAAGTCTGATATCTGTGACTATATCAACAGATTGAACTATGCCTCTGAGGATCTCTCTGATTCCGAGAGAAGACGCAGACATTTTAATATCGACCATACACTGGAAGTTCTGCGTATCCTTCGTGAACATGACGGTGAGATATATCTGCTCTGTGATGATGAAAAGAGCATGGCCTACGGGCTCATAAAGACCTCGACCGGTTACGACAAGGATGTTCCGGATGAAATCAGGGCTTATCTGGGTGTGCCTACCAGAGAAGGAGCTTCCTTCGGAAGGAGCGATGCACTCGGTACCATGATCATTGAGAAGAGAGAAGCGGACGATGAAGAGTATGTTCAGAAAAAGGAGCAGAACAGAAAGGATGTCGAAGCCTATAATGAGCATCCGGACCTCTACAGCAGAAAGCCGGAGAGCTTCCGGGAGAAATATCGCTATTATCTGAAGATCACCGAAAAGGGCGATGAACTGCTCGCATGGGCGGGTGAGGAAGTCTGAGCGGTTTTCCGATCATGATTTCTCATCCGACTGATCCTGCTTTGACTTACAGAAAACGGCACATATGAATGACAGATAGGGGGTTGTCGCAACAGTCTTGTGCGACAACCCCTTCTTATGTGCGACGATCAGACTCCTCCGAACCGGAAGATGATGCCGAGAATTGCGGATATCATGAGAAATACGACCGGGTGCCATTTCAATTTCTTCATGGCAGCAAAGAGAATGACGGCAAGAATGATCTGAGGTATATTGAAGAAGCCGACAATGTCGTGATCCTCTGTCAGGGCCGGAAGATTGATCAGGGCTACTTTTACGACATTGACACCGGCCGCGGAAATCATGGCTATGGAGGCGGGCCTGAGTCCGTAAAAGGCCTTCACAACATAGACATTGTCCCGGAATTTTTCCAGGAACCGGGAGATGATCAGAATGATGATCACACTCGGGCATGCGAGACCGAGCGTTGCGATGAGACCTCCGGCTATACCGCCGGTCATATATCCCGCATAGGTAGACATATTGATTCCGATCGCGCCGGGAGTGGACTCGGATATGGCGATCATATCAGCGATATCGGCGTGTGTGAACCAGTGTGTATTATTGGACATCTCATACAGGAACGGAAGGGTAGCCAGTCCTCCGCCGACAGAGAAGAGTCCGGTCTTGAAGAAGTTCCAGAACAGCTGAAGATAAATCACTTCCTGTTACCCTCCTTTCCGAAAAAGACTCCGAAAACGGCTGCCGCAATGACCATGGTGAAGGCCGGAACGGAGACCGGCAGGAGATCTGAGAAGACCATCAGCAGGAAGATGATCAGATAGATGACCAGTGTCGTCCGGTCGATCACGGATTTGCCCCAGAGCTTCAGGATCGCCTGCAGGATGAGAACGCATACACAGACACGAATACCTGCAAAAGCGTTCTTTACGATCGGCAGATCCGCAAAGTTCGTCAGGAACATGGCAATCAGAAGGATAATAACGATCGGGCAGGTGAGGAAGCCCAGAGTGGCAACGATTCCGCCGATAACCCCTTTCCTCTTATTTCCTATAAAGGTGGCTACGTTCAGGGCAATGAGCCCCGGGGTACACTGTCCGATGGCAAAGTAATCCATGAGCTCATCAACGGTCACCCAGCCCCGCTTTTCTGCCAGGTCGCGCTCGAGAAGCGGCAGCATCGCGTAACCGCCGCCGAAATTAACGAGACCTATACGTAAAAATGCATAGTACAGGTCAAAAAGTTCTTTCATGTTTTGATTTTTCCTTTCCTTGGTTTTCGGTGAAAAAGCGCGCAATGCACGCTTCGTTTCATTATAGCATATCATAACTTGACTTTTTAATACGGTTCTCATAAACTTTATATATCCTGTCACTTATAAGACATTAAGGAGGATTTGATATTCCATGGACGAAGGGGGTTTGACACCCTGGCTCATATCCGCGCTGCTGATCCTGTTCGCGGATTACATTGCCATCTGTGAGACGGCACTGGCATCAGCTTCGAAAGTAAAAATGAAGACCCTGGCCGAGCACGGCAATAAGAATGCTGTGAAGGTCCTCGACGCTCTCGATCATTTTGATCGTACCATCAGCGCCATACTGATACTGACCAATATCGCGCATCTTGCAACGGCTTCCCTGGTCACCGTTGCAGTCACCAGAAGGTGGGGACTCTCCGCCGTTACAGTCAGCACGATCCTGACATCTCTTGTAGTCTTCTTCTTCGGTGAAATGCTTCCCAAAAGTATTGCGAAAAAATACAGCAACCGATTAGCCCTGTGGTGCATAGGGCCTCTTAGTGTGCTCATAAAGATCCTGACGCCCGGTACGGCAGTTCTGGCAGCGATTGGGAATTTTGCCAGTAAACTGACGAAGGGAGATCCTGAAATATCTGTTACGGAAGATGAAATTCATGACATTATTGAGGATATGACGGAATCCGGCAGTCTGGATGAGGAGCATGGAGAGCTGATTTCCTCCGCGCTGGAATTCAATGATATCACTGTGGAGAGCATCCTGACTCCCCGCGTTGACGTGATGGGAATCGATATCGATGAAGATGCCGATACCATTCTTGAAATTGTGCGCAATACGAATCACAGCAGACTGCCGGTCTATGAGGGCAGTATCGATAATATTATCGGTATTCTCAGGATCCGCAGATATCTTCGTGCCTATATCGGAGCGCGCCGGACGGCAAGGGAAGGAGAGGTTCCGGAGGTCAATATCCTTAAGCTTCTCGATGAGCCGCTGTATGTTACCGAGAGTGCCAAGGTCGATGAGATCCTTCCCCAGATGTCTGCCCAGAAACAGAACATAGCGATCGTTTCGGATCATTTCGGCGGCACAGCAGGAATCGTGACGGTCGAAGATATCGTTGAATCTCTGGTCGGCGAGATCTGGGATGAGGAAGATGAGATAGAGGATCCGTTCATGTATCTCAGGAACGGGAGTTATCTTGTGGATGCCGAGGAGACGGTCGAGGACGCATTTGACTTTATCGGCTTTAAGGATCCCGAAAATGATGAGAGCCTCACGAACAAGAGGATCGGTGAGTGGGTCTATGAGCATTTCTCAATGATCCCGAGAGCAAGGGAGCACTTTGAGTACCACGGCCTTCGCATCTATGTCGCAAGAATGGATCATAATCGGATCCGAAAGGTCATGATCACTCCGGCCCAGGAGGGAGACGGCAAGGATGATAAGGATGCTCAGCCGGATGCCCACAGCCGGAAAAAGGGAGGTGATGACGCATGATAACATATCTTGTCATAGCCGGGATCATACTCTGCATCTACCTCTCGGGTTTTTTCTCGGGCTCGGAGATGTCCTACTCTTCGTGCAATACGATGCGGCTTGAGAGCGAGAAGGAAGAAGGATCGAAAAAGGCCGGTCTTGCACTATACATAGCGGAACACTTTGATGATGCTCTGGGTGCGATACTGATCGGGAACAATCTTGTCAACATTGCTTGTTCTTCACTGGGCTCCGTTGCGGTGATCCTTATTGCGGGTACGGACAAATATGCCTGGATCGCCACTGTGCTCATCACGATCGCCGTCATTATCTTCGGCGAGACGATTCCGAAGATCACGGCGAAAAAAGGGGCAAATATATACGCAAAGAAGTACGCTTATGCGATTCGCGCGCTCATGATCATCTTAAGGCCGCTGGTCCTCATTGTAGTCGGACTTGTCTACCTCATGACCCTGCCCATGAAAGGGGAGATCGAGGAAGATCCCGATGAAAAAAAGGAAGAGCTGACGTCCATTATAGAGACGGCCGAAGATGAGAGCGTGATCGATGAAGAGGAGAGTGAGCTGGTCCAGGCGGCGATCGAGTTCAATGATACATCCGCCCGGTCAGTCATGACGGCAAGAGTCGATGTGCTGGCGATCGATATTGACGATTCGGAGGAAGAAATCCTTGATACGATCAGTCAGTCCCACTATACAAGACTCCCTGTCTATGAGGGAAATATCGACCATATTATCGGCGTTCTTCATCTGAACAAATACCTGAAAGCACTGACAGAGGGAGAAGTTACCGATATACGCTCTCTGCTCATGGAGCCCTGCTATGTTTATAAGACCATGAAACTTCCGGAAGTGCTGGCTGCATTTCGTCAGGCAAGGCAGCATTTGGGCATTGTCGTGGATGAATATGGCGGAACGCTCGGCATTATTTCGATGGAGGACGTTCTGGAGGAGGTCGTTGGTGAGATCTGGGATGAGACAGATACGGTAGAGGATGAGGTCCACAGGCGGAACGACGGGCTCTATGAGATCGATGGGGATATGACGATTCCCGATTTTCTGGAACTCGTCGGTATCAGAGAAGACACCTTTTCATGCGAGAGTAAGACAGTCGGAGGATGGACGATCGAGAAATTCGGGAGATTCCCCGAGGAGGGGGAGAAGTTCACATATGCCAATATCACTCTCATGGTCCTTGAGATGGGAGAGAGGCGTGTTGAACGGGTCCTGGTAAAGATCGATGAAGCTTCGGCCGAATCCGAATGAACTGTCTGACAGGCGGGAAAAATGGAAATCCGGACAATATCAGAAGAATTGAAGAAAAAATACGGAACGAAAGTTTACAGGCTGTCTCTTACAAGCGGGTGTACCTGTCCGAATCGGGACGGTACGGCGGGATATGGAGGATGTACTTTCTGTTCGGAAGGAGGATCGGGAGATTTCGCATCTCCCTTTCTTTCTGTTCCGGACCAGATCCAATATGCGAAGACGGCTGTCTCGGGAAAGATCTCCCCGAAGATCCCGGAGAGTGAAAGAAAATATATTGCATATTTTCAGTCCTTTACCAATACGTACGGAGATCCGGAGAGACTGAGTGCTCTGTATGAGGACGCGCTCAGACAGCCGGAGATCGTTGCCCTGTCTCTCGGGACAAGACCGGACTGCCTGCCTGATGAGATCCTGAAGGTACTGCGCCTGCTCAGAGAAAAATACGGGAAGGAGGTCTGGATCGAGCTCGGTCTGCAGACAGTACACGACCATACTGCCCGCAGAATTAACAGAGGATACGATCTGCCGGTCTTCGAATCCTCCTATCGAATACTGAAAGAACAGGGATTTTCTGTTATAATTCATATTATATATGGTCTCCCCGGAGAGAGCAGGGAAGAGATGCTGGATACTGTCCGGTATATATCCGGTCTTACTCCTCATCCGGACGGCGTCAAGCTTCAGCTTTTGCATATTCTGAAAGGAACAAAAATGGCTGAGGAGTATAAGAGGGATCCTTTCCACATCCTCACGCCGGAGGAGTACACGGATCTGATCGTGGATTCGCTCAGGATATTGCCTGAAGATGTTGTGATCCACAGGATGACCGGGGACGGGCCGAAAGGGCTGCTCATCGCTCCCTTATGGTCCGGAGACAAGAAACGTGTACTCAACACGCTGAATCGCGCGATACGGAACGCAGAAAGGCGTTCCTGATGATAGGCAAGAGACGGAACGCAGAGAGGCGTTCCTGATCATAGAGAAGGAGACGGAACGCGGAAAGGCGTTCCGGATAATGGAGGAAGATATGGAGTACAGAATAGAACATGATTCAATGGGGGAGGTAAAAGTTCCCGCTGACAGGCTGTGGGGGGCACAGACAGAGCGGAGCCACGAGAATTTTCCGATTGGTGTCGGCATCGAGACGATGCCCGAAGAAATCATCCATGCTTTCGGAATTTTGAAAAAGGCAGCGGCAAGAGCCAATCATGCACTTGTTCCGGGGCGCATGACAGAAGAAAAACTGGCTGTCATCGAAAAGGCCTGTGATGAAGTAATTTCGGGAACCCTGCGTGAGGAATTTCCGTTGGTCGTATGGCAGACGGGATCCGGCACCCAGTCCAACATGAATACCAATGAAGTCATTGCCAACCGGGCCAATCAGCTTGCCGGTGAGAAGCTCTGTCATCCCAACGATGATATTAATATGAGTCAGTCTTCCAATGATACGTTTCCGACAGCCATGCATATTGCAGCTGTTATAGCTCTGGAGGACAGACTTATTCCCGCGATTCAGACACTGATCGATACCTTTAAAAGGATTGAGGAGGAGAATCCGGATGTTGTCAAATCGGGGCGCACCCATCTTCAGGACGCGACTCCGATCCGTTTTGCCCAGGAAGTTTCAGGCTGGAGAAGCTCACTGGAAAAAGACGTTGAGCTCATAAGACTGGCGGTAAGACCGCTCCGTCAGCTGGCGCTCGGAGGGACCGCTGTCGGGACAGGACTTAATACCCCGAAAGGGTTTGACGTGAAAGTTGCGGAGGAGACAGCCGGGATAACGGGCAAGGCATTTGTCACAGCGCCCAATAAATTCCATGCGCTCACATCTAAGGACGAGTTGGTCTGTGCCCACGGGGCGATCAAAGCGACGGCCGCGGATATGATGAAGATCGCAAATGATGTTCGCTGGCTTGCCTCGGGTCCCCGTCTGGGACTCGGTGAGATAACGATTCCGGCAAATGAACCGGGTTCCTCGATCATGCCGGGAAAAGTCAATCCTACCCAGTGCGAGCAGGTGACGATGGTCGCCGTTCAGATCATGGGAAATGATGTGGCTGTCGGGTTGGCTGCCTCTCAGGGGAATTTTGAGCTGAACGTATTTATGCCGGTATTGATTTATAACTTCCTTCAGTCTGCCAGACTTCTCTCGGAATCGATTCTGGCCTTCAACAATAACTGCGCATCCGGGATTCGGGTAAATGAGGAGAAGATGCATCATAATCTGCATAATTCCCTGATGCTGGTCACCGCTCTCAATCCATACATCGGGTACGAAAATGCTGCCAGAGTTGCACATAAGGCGTTTGACGAGAACACGTCTCTGAAGGAGGCCTGCATATCTCTCGGGTTCATGACTGCGGAGAGGTTCGATGAAGTATTTCATCCTGAAGAGATGGTTTGAGAAGCCGCTGCAAGCGTCCCGGTCTTCGAGCACGGGAAGCAGCGTAAAGAGTGGATGCCCGCTTCATTTCAAGAACGCCTCGGCGTCAGAGAAAGGTTTTATCCTGCACATTCATCTCGCGACTCTAAAGACACGAGAATTCTGCATCAGAGATTAAAAACAGAAAGACACCGCCTGCAGGGAATAGATAATTCCTGTGAGCGGTGTCTTATTATATATCCTGCTTTTAAATGTTCCTTCACCTGTGTTCCGGAATCACCTTTTACAGGCCGAAAATATCTGCGTATCCTGTCATCTCCAGTACGGAGAAGACGTCCGTTCCGACATTCAGCAGCTTGACCTTGTGCATCGGGGTCCCCTTGTACATGATCAGCAGGACACGAAGTCCGGCAGAAGAGATATAATCGAGATTCGAGAAATCCAGATGGACCATGCGGAAACTCTTCTTATTCAACTCGTCTTCGTAGAAGTCCAGAAGTTTAGGAGATGTGAGAGAATCCAGACGTCCGTCGAGCGTAATTTTAAGGATACCGTTAATTATTTCGTGGCGGATGGAAAGTGTTCCGTCAGGGGTCGTGAAGAGAGCTGCCAGCCTGTCCATGGCGGTCGTTGTGTCGTCCTCCGCGATGACGGAGAGGCAGACGCCGCTGTAGGCATCCCGGCATGCTTCTGCGATTTCTTCGCTCACCAGAGAAAGAGATTCGATATGGATGCCGCCATCGTAGAACGGCATCTTTTCTTCCTTCAGGTGAAGCTCAGAGAGGATATCGGCCCCGAGCATTTCAACCGGGACCATGTCCTGTGCCACGAATTGTTCTCCGAAGATCTCTCGAATTTTATCACTGCGCATACTGTTAAAATCTGAAAGAGCATCCTCTCCGCAGACAGCACCGAACCCTGCACGGGTATACGCCGTTTCATCGAAATCGGGGGTGATCCAGACGCCGCCGTGACGGAGAAGGACTGTGCGAATATTTTCGATGACCGTCCATAGTTCGGACTCGGTAAAGTATGGAAGCAGACCTTCTGTCACAATGATCAGCTCATCACCGAGGGAATCGGCGGCATCGCTCAGAGAAGCGGCATTGGTCGCGTCGACTTCCCTGTAAGCAATTCCCTGTGAGGCACCGCCCATGGCAGCCACTGCAGGCTGGATCTGTGCGATGATCGCCGGCAGATCGGCACCGAGGATGTTATAGCCGGCTGCAGCGAGAGCAGAAACTCTGGGTGAAAAGCCGCAGCCGAGATCGAGAACATTCCGGATACCGGTCTTCTCAATTGCCCTGTTGATGGCTTTGTAGCGGAATTCAGCGTTAATTATTTCTGCTGTATCTGTTATTTTGTCAGATGAAAAAGCGCGTTCCGCAGAATCAGGCGAATTTTTTCTGACCGCCTTATAAAGTTCAACGGCTTCCGGAACCCCGGCTGCCGCAAGAGCGGAAAGGGAGTAGTCTGCCGACGAAACAACGGGATTGATTTTTTCAAATGATTTTAAATCGCTCATGCAAATATCTCCTGAAAATTTATTCTTCACCGCGCAATACTCGTGACGTGAGTCTACGATACGCGCGCAAAGTGACACCCGTCTTCATCGTGGGTACAATCCCGCGATGAAGAATAA
>DMAZ01000091.1 GCA_003446335.1 Lachnospiraceae bacterium
TGTATGTTGAAGGGATATTACCTGAAAACATCTTAACGCTCACGTACACGGTCGCTGCGACCCGTGACATGGCTCGCAGATTCGAGAGCATATTCGGAGCGGACTGTTCGGGCAGGCTTGAATTTCGAACAATTAACGGAATCTGTGCCCGCATCATTAACCAATATGGCAGGATGATCGGAAAGAGACCCTTTTCTCTGTTGTCAGATGAAAAGGATGCCGGAAAGATTTTGATCGATATTATGAAGAAGCATCTTTCAGAGCATCCGACTGAAAGTGAAGTGAAGAATATTGAAATGCTCATTGCCTACTGCAAGAACATGATGCTGACAGAAGAGGAGACTGAGAAGCTTGGAGAAGCAGAGGACGTTCCACTCGTGGAAATATTCAGGGACTATATGGATACGTTGAAGGCAAGGCATCTGATGGACTACGATGATCAGATGGTCTATGCCTACAGGATCCTGAAAAGGCAGCCTGATCTTCTGAGGTTCTACAGGGAAAAATACAGATACATCTGTGTCGACGAGGCTCAGGACACATCAAAGATCCAACATTACATCATTGATCTTCTTGCGGGACCACACGGAAATCTTTTTATGGTAGGCGATGAAGATCAGAGCATTTATGGTTTCAGAGCAGCATATCCGGAGGCGCTTTTGGACTTTGAGAGGAATCATTCTGATGCCCGGGTGCTGGTCATGGACATGAATTATCGTTCCGGCGCAAAGATCGTATCTGCTGCAGATGCTTTTATCAGGCGAAATGAAGACCGCCACGATAAACATATGGTGGCTGTCAGAGGAACCGGCTCGGATATTCACTATATTGAGCTGAAGAACAGGGCAGGTCAGTATGGTTATCTTATCAGAGTGGCAGAAGAGTGCAGAGAAAAAGGCAACACTGAAACCGCAGTCCTGTACAGGAATAATGAAAGCGTACTTCCGCTGATAGATCGATTGGAAAGAAAATCGATCCCATACAGGATCAAGGGCAGGGATCTTTCTTTTTTCACCAGCCGGGTAGTGTTAGATATAATAAATATCATGCTCTTTGCCTTGAATCCGAAAAACACAGAACTTTTCATGCAGATCTATTATAAATGCCAGACGTTTCTCAGAAAGGATCAGGCCGGGAAAATATGCCGTATGAGCAGGAAAAGAGATATTCCTGTTCTGGAGGCCGCAGAGTATGTCGGGGGCATAAGCGGATTGGTCCTGGGCAAATGCAGAGGCCTTGCGACAAATCTGCGCTATATTGCCAGGGAGTCTCCTTCTAAGGCAATTTTCCGTATAGAAAAGCCCTGTGGGTATGGTGAATATCTGGAACGAAACAAGATAGACGGGAACAAGATTTTTATATTAAGGCAATTAGCATACAATGAGACGACGGTAGAGAGTTTTTTACAGAGACTTTCATATCTGCAGAATATGCTGAGGGATGAACGGCCTGATGACAGTTGTTCGTTCGTCCTGTCTACGATTCATTCCGCGAAAGGCCTGGAGTACGACCGGGTATTCCTGATGGATGTGTGTGACGGGGTATTTCCGGCGCAGGTGCCGAAATCGAAAAAGAATCTTTCTCCGAACGAGAAAAAGCAACTGGAAGAAGAACGGCGTCTGTTTTATGTGGGAATTACCAGAGCCGTAAATGAGCTGCATCTCTTTAAATTTCCGGAATATGACTCAACTTTTTTAAGGGAATTGTCTCCTGTGCGGAACGTGAAGCGGCGGACAGGAAGCCGGTCTCTGACCGGGAACCGTCCGATTTCTGCAGAAAAAGAAAACGGAGATGGACAAGGTGACAGTCTTGAACTGATCATTGGGATGCAGGTCATATCGGAACAATTCGGTTCCGGCGTGATCACCGATGTGGAATACACGAAGGCAGAGCCATTTGAAAATGCAGGCAGGTTCTGTGTGGAGTTCGACTCCGGCGAAGAGCGGGTATTTGCCTTCCCGCTTGCATTCAGGAGAGGCATGAGACTTAAGGAGCATTCCTGAAACCGGTGCAGAATGTCTGTATAATTGAATTTTTTCCGATTATGATGCATAATGAGACCAATTAAAAAGAAAACAGAGGAAAGCACTATGAAGAAGAAACTGATTGTTGTATTTACAGTTCTGGTCATGTTACTCGGGATCAGTGCATGTGGCAGCAGTGAAGAAGCGGCTGTAGATGAGCCGGATGTAACAACGGAGGACAGCACAGAAGAACCGCAGGTCGATGGCACGGCTTATGGATACGGAGGATCTGATCCGGTCGAGGCTGCCGTCTATAAATATATGGCTGAAGAAGTGAGCCGGAACTATTCGGAAGCGGAAATACACATTCCGACTGTGAACATTATACATATAGACTTCACTCCGGAAGATGAAATCCTCGTAAACGGAGATTTTTGGATCGAAAACTATACGATAGACGGGGATACTCTAAAGTGCGTCTCCGGTGGGCATCATCCGGGAGTTATCCACATGAACAAAAATTATGATGTGACCGCTTTCGATCAGGTGGAAGACGGAGAGGGATTTGAAGACAGCGCGAAAGAACTTTTTGGCGAAGAGTACGGTAATTTCATGAAAATCTACAGTGACAGTGATTCCCGCAATGAGCTCAGAAAGGTGACTGTATCAGATTATGTAAAACTGAATGGTCTCAAAGTGACTCAGTATCAGGATGAAGGCTGGGATCCTGTAGAACTATATCACTAAGAACCGGTACCGGAAGGAATTCGTTCGAAGTGAAGAATGATTTTCGATTGTTAAAAAGTACCGGGTATGGTCGGCGCAGGTCTGAAGAGACCTGCGTCTTTCCTGCAGTAAAGGAGTGCTGATCCCTATATGGACAGAAAAAGAAATCCGGCAGGTTCCGTAGATCTGCTGCACGGGTCCATCATGAAAAGCCTGCTGATTTTTATGATGCCCGTTTTTTTATCAAATATATTTCAGCAGTTCTACAACGTGGCAGATACCGCACTGGTAGGCAACTATCTGGGTGAAAATGCGCTTGCCTCGGTCGGAGCGGTATCTTCCGTTTTTGAGTTCCTTGTTTTCTTTTCTCAGAGCCTGAGCGTCGGATTATCCATTGTCGTAGGGAGAGAATTCGGTAAGGGAAACACAGAGAGGCTTAAGCAGGCGGTAGCGGGTTCCATAGTAGTCGGCAGTGCGGTCTGCTTTGGTCTGACAGTGCTGATGTCAATCGGTATGAGAGCTTTTTTGCGTATGATCAATACGCCGGAAGAGGTTTTTGAGAATTCCTGTGCCTATATCAGAGTGATCTGTTCGTTTATGATCATAATGTTCATTTATAATCTGTGTGCAGGGATTTTGAGAGCGATCGGAAATTCGGTTATGCCGTTGATATTTTTGATTTTCTCCTCCCTCACGAACATTGTACTGGACATCGTGATGATCAGAGTTCTGCATATGGGGGTCATCGGCACAGCAATTGCAACAGTGGCAGCGCAGGCTGTCTCTTCCATTCTGTGTATTCTGTATATCATCAGGAATGTACCTGTGATTATTCCCGAACGTAAACATTTCATATATGATGGTGTGCTGTATGGAGAACTGGCATCCCAGGGAATCGCGATGGCCGGTATGGGCTCGATTGTTAATATCGGATCGATCATTCTGCAGATAGGGATCAACAGCCTGGGACCGGTCGTGATTGCCGGTCATGTGGCAGCCAGAAAGATATTCTTTATCCTTCTGACACTCGGGGTCTCGATGTCGACGGCGGTCGCCAACTTTGTATCGCAGAACAGGGGGGCGAACAATCGGAAAAGAATTCTTGAGGCAGTCAGAGAGAGCCATATTTTCAGTATTGTGACGACGGTTGTCATGGTCATTTCCATGCAGGTCTTTGCAAGGTCTCTTGTTTCCCTGATTTCCGGATCAGACGATGAGATCATTCTGCGGAACGGGTCAGATTATCTTCGTTTTTGTACATTCTTTTTTGTACCGCTTCTGGAAATCCAGATCCTGAGAAATTCGCTGCAGAGTCTGGGAAGCAAGGTAATACCTATTATTTCCAGCGTTATTGAATTGACAGGAAAGATTTTCTTCACGATCGTCCTTATTCCCCGGTTCGGTTACAATGCAGTTATCGCCTGTGAGCCGTTGATCTGGGTCGTGATGGCTTTGCAACTGCTGTATGCTTTTTATCATGATCCTTATATAAGAGGAAAAGTGTGATGGAATGGATTTTTCTGATATAATTTAAAGGAATAAAGCTGCAGGATATGAATTAGAAGCTTGGAAAGGGAGGAAAACAATGGCAAAAGTGATTCTGTTGAACGGAAGTCCGCATTCCAACGGCTGCACAGCTGCAGCTCTTGCTGAAATGATAAAAGTTTTTCAGGAGGAAGGAATCGAGACGGAGCTTGTTCATGTAGGGAACAGGGATATCAGAGGATGCATTTCATGCGGTCGGTGCAGTAAGACAGGAAAATGTGTTTTCGATGATCTGGTGAACCAGGTCGCACCTGAATTTGAAAAAGCGGACGGACTGGTAGTGGGCAGTCCTGTCTATTACGGAAGTCCGAATGGGACGATCCTGTCTTTTATGGATCGTCTGTTCTACAGCACATCCTTCTCGAAGCATATGAAAGTCGGGGCGGCTGTAGTCAGCTGCAGGAGAGGCGGCAATACAGCCTCTTTCGATGTATTGAACAAATATTTCACAATCAGCAGTATGCCGGTCGTCTCCAGCACATACTGGAATCAGGTTCATGGATTCAAGGCTGATGACGTCAGGAAAGATCTGGAAGGTCTTCAGACCATGAGAAATCTCGCGAGGAATATGGCCTTCATGATCAGGGCAATTGCGGATGCGAAAGAGAAATATGGATGTCCGGAATTGGAAAAGGGATGTTTCACGAGTTTTCCGGATGGGAAATAAAAGGGAGAAAGAAAAGATGATAAAAATATACGGAATGCCAACATGTCCATATTGCGATTACATTTATGAACAGATCGCAGGACGGGAAGATGAGTTCGAATATATAAATATTGCAGAGCATATCCGAAATATGAGCGCTTTTACCAGACTTCGGGATAATGATCCGGCATTTGATCACAGCAAAGAGATCGGGGATGTCGGAATTCCGGCGTTCGTTTTTGAAGATGGCAGGGTGTCCCTGGACCCGGCAGATGTGGGATTGATTGAGTATGGCTCCCCGGAAGCCTGTGCGCTTAAAGCACGTGAAAACTGAAGAGATACCTTTATTTGATCGAACGAAAGGGGCTGTCGCAATAAAGCCTGACGTCACGATAGATAGCAGACTTCATTTGCAAATGCCTGCTAAATAGTACGGTGACATAGCCTGGTGCGACAGCCCCTGTTGATGTAAAAAGTGAAAACAGTATCAAAGTATTTTA
>DMAZ01000253.1 GCA_003446335.1 Lachnospiraceae bacterium
GAGTTAATTATCGCGGAAGTTCACAGAGTAGAGAAATGTACCTCAATACCACAGTAAAAATCCCTGTAATGAAGGGCAAGATCATCTCCAAGAAAAAAGGTGGAACGACCTACATCCTGTACCAGTACGGCAGTGAATACAATCCCGAAAAACGATATGCCGTCCCCTTAAGGACAATCATCGGAAAGGTTTCTTTGTCGGATTCGTCACTCATGTTTCCAAACGAAAAGTTTCATGTTTATTTTCCTGATGCTGAAATCCCCGAAGAGCTCCCATTTGCGTATCGTAGCTGCTGCCTTAAGATCGGTTCCTGCGTCATCATCCAAAAGGTGCTGGATGAATACAAGCTGGTTCCGATGCTCAGGAAACGCTTTGGCGATGACACCGGGTTGATGCTGGATCTAGTATCCTATCTGATCATCGAGGAAGAAAACGCCGGCCAGTATTATCCGGATTTCGCCTTCACGCATCCGCTTATGACAGAGAAGATGACGATATACAGCGACTCCAAGGTCAGCAGGCTTTTAAGTTCGGTCACCAAAGACCAGTGTATCGGATTCTTGGACGACTGGAACAGGGACCGGGATCATAAGAGCAGGATTTATATCTCCTATGATTCCACGAACAAAAACAGCGAAGCCGGCGATATCGACATCGTGGAATTCGGAAAGGCCAAGGATGATAAAGGGCTTCCTGTATTCAACCTGTCGATCGCCATGGATAAAACAAATCGTGTCCCCCTTTTCTATGAAGAGTATCCCGGGTCTGTTACGGATGTATCGCAGTTTACCTTCATGGTCGACAAGGTCATCGAATACAAGTATAAGAAGCTCGGTTTTATCCTTGATCGAGGTTACTTCAGTAAAGAAAACATCCGATACATTGATGAGAACAAATACACTTTTATCATCATGTGTAAGGGATGCAAGGCGCTCGTGTCATCGCTAGTGCTTGAAAAACGGGGCACTTTTGAAACAAAGCGGGAATCTTCCATCCGTGCTTACAAAGTTTACGGTGTTACTACCACGGCAAAGCTTTACGAGGATGATACGGCAGAAAGGTACTTCCATATCTACTACAATCCTTCTAAGCAGGCAGCTGAACGGGAACATCTTGAGCAGCGGATCGAGAAGCTCAGGCAGTTCATGGACAAACACATCGGAAAGGACGAAAAGTTCGGCAAAACCTATCAGGAATACTTTCACCTTCACTACGACCGGAAGGGACACTTCCGCGGAGCCGATGAACGAACCGATGTTATTGAGAGAGAACTGCAGCTATGCGGCTATTTTTGCATTATTACCTCTGAAAAGATGACGGCTTCTCAAGCTCTCATCCAGTATAAAGGAAGAGATATATCAGAGAAGCTCTTCCGCTCAGACAAAACCTTTATCGGTTCCAGAAGCGAACGGGTACAATCTTCGCAGAGTATGTCTTCCAAGATCTTTATTGAATTTGTAGCCTTGATCGTGCGCAATCGGATCTATAACCTGTTGAAGGAACAGATGATCCGGATGGAAACCAAACAGAAATACATGACTGTTCCTGCTGCGATCCGTGAACTGGAAAAGATTGAGATGGTCCGCCGGAACAGCGGCACCTATAAGCTGGACCATGCAGTCACGAAGATCCAGAAGATCATCCTCGGTTCCTTTGGGCTTGATGCGACCGATATCAGCAGGAGCGCAGAAGAATACAGCAAGCTGCTGAGTACCACACAATCATTTATAAGTAAGGAGGAAACGGACGATGGCGCGGAAGAAATCAACTGAGGCAATTGAAACCGAAATCAACAAGGTCAAAGCCGATATGTCCAAGCTGCAGGACAGGTATGACAAACTCGCCGACAGACTCAAGGATCTTCAGAACCAGAAACGTAAGCTGGAAGTCGATGCCATCATGGGCGCTTATCTCAAGAGCGGTAAAAGCTTTGATGAAATCATGACGTTTCTGACTCCATGACGCGTTTAGTGTAACTATTTTGCAGAGTTCACATTCAAAATGCGCAAAAAAATAAAGGGATGGCCGCTGTTGACCATCCCTATCTCTGTATTCTTCTACCCATGTCATTCTACCCATCTGCCTAAAAGAAAGCCTTACGGCTTGTAAAATCTCTGGAACAACGGCAGCAAATATGATGCGCCGAACACACCGAGTTTTTTCGGCCCTGTTACAGTTCCCTCTTTCTCTATCACTTCTAGGTATTTCTGGAATCCAAGCTCGACCGAACTCCGGCTTATGCTCTTTTCCCGTTTCTCGCCGTCCTTTACAATCCACAGCTCGTTACCGTAGCCGGGGATAGATTTTCCGTCATAATGGCGTCCGCCCGATCCACCTTTGCGACTGACCTGATAAGTATATTCCACACCGGTACGTGATCCCCGTCCAGATGTGGTGAATATATAATTCTCAAATATGATCACACAACGCCAGAGCGCCACCGAGATTTTCACAGTGTTATCTGTGTCTATCGCTTCCCTCAGCTTCTTCGTAGCCCTATATCTCTTGTGCCGATCCGCATTACTGGTCGTCTCCGGCAGGTTGTAGGCAAGATTGTCATAGGGGAGATAGCCATAGACTGCTGCAGGTTTGAGACGGAGCGTAGCTCCAATCTCTTCTATGCTCTTCCCTTCTGCTTTCATACGATGTACAGCTGTAGCGGTCGGGGATGTGAAATAGTTTGCTGTGATCAGCAGTTTCCGGGTGCGGATGACCGTCGTTCCTAGCTGCTCAGCAACAGATCTGAGGGATGGCAGCTCCGGTTTGCGGCTAGGGGTAAACGGAGCCTGTGCCATTTCCACAGCACGGGAGATGAGCTGCTCCATAGAACCTTCCGGATCAGTTATCTTCTTTTTGCTCATAGGACACGTTCCTTCCTACACATGTCATTCTACACAGCTTCTTGTAAAAGAAAGCCGGAAAGCTGGCGATTTTCGCGCCAGACGCCCTCTCCGGCTACTCAATTCTAAAGCTGTCGTTCCATGTGACCGTGCCATCTGTGTTGAAGCCTACGACGATCGCTGTCACGTGATATTCCTCTGGGATCTCCTTTTCAAATACTCGGTAATGGTCGATAGAAGTCATCTCATTGTCTGCTCGTTCAGCTCCTACCCTGAATCCCCGATTATCGAATCCGTACTGTACTCTCTTCTCCGGTAACTTCTCCGGCTCATCTGTGTGGATGTGATAGATGACTTCGGTTTTCTTATCTATCTCTGTGCCGATCAACCAGAGGAGCCGATCACCGTCTTGATAGACAATCGTATCGTATTCCTCATTCCATGCTTTAAGTACAGCGCTTTCCGGAAGGCCTTTGATTACTTGTTTCTCCCCAGCAACATATTCAATTGCAAAGCCAGGCGCAGATGGTTTGATCCATACCCCTGTTGGCATTGCTGGATAGCCTTTGAAAC
>DMAZ01000147.1 GCA_003446335.1 Lachnospiraceae bacterium
GGAGAGAATTGTTATATTGAACTGCCGCTTCATGCCAACTGGGGAGGAAGACATCTTCATCTGGGATCAGGCGTATACGTCAATTTCCACCTGACCCTGGTCGATGACGGCCATGTTTATGTCGGAGACAAGGTAATGTTCGGACCTAACGTGACCGTCACGACGGCAAATCATCCGATTGCTCCGGAACTGCGCAGCAAAGGCCTTCAATACAACAAAGATGTCTATATCGGAGAAAACGCATGGCTGGGAGCCGGTGTACTTATTCTGCCCGGTGTTAAGATCGGGAAGAATTCGGTCATTGGTGCGGGAAGTATTGTAACAAAAGATATTCCTGATAATGTCGTTGCTGTCGGAAATCCCTGCAGAGTGCTCCGGGAAATCTCTTCCAGAGACAGAGAGTTCTTTTACAGAGATGAGCCGATCGACTGGGAGGAATTAGAAGACTTAATTTAGTTGACACGGTGTCAGGGATGGGGGTATAATATTTTCTGACATGTGGTCAGAATTTCAGACGGGAGGATTATTATGAGTATTACAGTCAATCTTTACTACACCGGAAAAAACGGCAGTGCGGGAGAATTTGCCAGAGAAATGGAGGCAAGCGGAATTGCGGATAAGATCCGTGCAGAGGATGGCAATGTTCGCTACGAATATTTTATGCCGTTAAATGACCCTGAGACGATACTGCTCATTGATGCATGGAGAGATCAGGAAGCACTGGATATCCATCACGCATCCCCGATGATGGGTGACATCGCCCGGCTAAGAGAAAAATATGACCTGCACATGAAGGCTGAGAGATATGTGACGGATGAGGAAGGTTTCTCTGCAAACGACAAAAAATTTATTAAGAACTGAAAAGACAGAGAGCAACAGATTTGTCAGGAAGGAGATCGTATGCCCAAAGGTTCACCCGAATTGACAGCTGCCAGAAGAGAAGAGATTGTTAATGCCTGTGAGAAGCTGTATAAGACGATGAGCTTCAAGGATATCACCTTGAAGGAGATCGGTAAGGTAACAACTTTTACCCGGACGTCCATTTATAATTACTTTCAGACGAAGGAAGAAATATTTCTTGCACTTTTCGAGAGAGAATATGATCGATGGAATGAAGAACTGGAAGAAATATTTGAGGAAAATGAGGTATTGACACGAGAGCAGCTGGCAGACAAAATTGCGGTTTCTCTTGAGAACCGGAAGCAGCTCCTGAAACTGTTGGCGATGAACAATTATGATATGGAGGCAAACAGCAGGCCTGAACGGCTGATTGCATTCAAAACCGCATATGGAAAGTCAATGAAGAATGTCAGAAGACTGCTCGAAAGATTCTGTCCGGATATGTCGGATAACGACATACAGGAATTCATATATGTGTTTTTTCCTTTCATGTTCGGCATTTACCCGTACACACAGGCCACAGAGAAGCAGAGGGAAGCTATGGAAAAGGCGGATGTGAATTTTGTTCATCAGTCTGTCTATGAACTGACAAGTATCTGCATCAGAAAACTTCTGGGATGCGGACCGTGAAATCAGTTTTCTGCCGTTTAGCGGCGGATCATGAACAAGGATTTTTGACCTGCGTCAGACTCCATCATATCAGGGATCAGGACGCAGGCCTTTTTATAAAAGATGTTCTTTTTGACGTACTGACACACCTCAGGAAATTCTGTATATTCATAATACAAAAGGAAACGATAAAACATTGCGATAATTTAAAAACAGAGATATATTGGAATAAAGAATTTTTTGAACATAAAGCAGGGGAAAAGAACATGAAAAAGAGAAGACTTAGTCCAATAAGTACATTGCATTACGTTCGGCTCTTTTATCGCTCTCTTTTATTTGTAATGCTGCTGATTGATTATATTTCCTTCAGATTGAATTCAGGTGAAGAAATTACCGAAAAACTGGAAAGTCGGCCTGTAATACTTGTTGTAACGTGGGTCGTTTTCGTAGTTGAGATGATTCTCCGCTTCTTTCCTTCTCCTCTGGAAAGCCCGGGCTCGCAGAAACAGTTCAAAAAGAATTATATAAAATCCGGTGAGACAGAGATTGTTGTACACGATAATAACGCCACTTTTCTGGTCGCTCTGATCTGGATCGTGTTCAACGGTATTTTCGGAGCACTTCGAATGAACGGTATTTTGGATGACGGCATTATGATCCTTTTGTGCAGTGCCTACTCCGTATGCGATATGATCTGTATTCTGTTTTTCTGTCCCTTCCAGACGTGGCTTCTGAAGAATAAATGCTGCGGGACCTGCCGTATCTACAACTGGGATTATGCTATGATGTTCACACCTCTCTTTTTTGTCGGGACTAGTTATGCATGGAGCCTTCTGGTCTTATCTATCGCTCTGCTGGTTCGCTGGGAGGTGACATTCTTCCTGTACCCGGAACTATTTTCTGAGAATACCAATGAGTATCTCAGGTGTAAAAATTGTAAGGAGAAGCTGTGTGCGCATAAGACGCAATTAAAGACACTTTGGAAGGATGTCGAATTATATACGGCAAGAAGAACAAAGAGACTGAAAAAATAGTGATCGTAAGGAGTCAGGACGATGAGCGGTACCACCCATACGCATATAGGTAAAGATGGCAGCATCATCACACACACGCACGAAGTAAAGAATAAAAACCATGGCCATTACCATGATCCGGAGGAAAAGAAGAGACAGCTGAACCGCATCTCAAGGGCAATCGGTCATCTGAATCATGTAAAAGGCATGATCGAGAATGACGAGGACTGTGCCGATGTGCTGACACAGTTGTCCGCCGTTAATTCTGCTCTCAGAGGTCTTGGCAAAGCGATCATCAACGAGCATATGGCTCACTGTATCACGCATGCCATAGAGGATGGTGACATGGAAGCAGTGGAGGAGTTCCAGAAGGCGGTGCAGAAATTTATATAAATACTTATATAAAAGCCGGCTGAGAGCGAGCGACCTGACGATTTCTGATGAAATATGTATCCCCCACCCCGGCTTGCGCTTCGAACGGGTGTATATGATAATTATTATAGTTTCGGTAATTATTAAAACACAGGGAGGGGGATAAAAAATGCATATACCTGAAAACTATCTGTCACCGTCGACCTGCGCTGTTATGACGGTCGCAATGATTCCGGTGTGGGGACATGCAATCAGGAAAGTAAAAACCGAGCTGCCGAAAGACAAGCTGCCTCTTGTCGGTGTCGGTGCAGCATTTTCTTTTCTTGCCATGATGTTCAATGTTCCGCTTGTAGGAGGAACGACGGGACATGCGGTCGGCGGCACGCTGATTGCGCTCTTGTTCGGACCGAACGCAGCCTGTATAGCCGTCTCTGTTGCGCTGCTTCTGCAAGCTGTGATATTCGGGGACGGAGGGATTCTCGCATTTGGAGCGAACTGTTTCAATATGGCTTTTGTACTTCCCTATCTGGGATACTTTGTGTACACACAGATCGTCAACAGACTTGCCGGAAACGGTCAGGAAAAAGAGGGCGTACATTATGCTGCCGCTGCAATCGGTTCCTATCTAGGGCTTGCCGTTGCTGCCCTGTGCGCTGCCGTTGAGTTTGGAATTCAGCCAATGCTTTTTACAGACAGCGTAGGAAATGCTCTTTACTGTCCGTACGATTTGAGCGTTTCGATTCCGGCCATGATGATTCCGCATCTTGCCGTTGCAGGTTTTGTGGAGGCAATATTTACCGTTGCGGTCTACGCGTTTGTCAGAAAAGTATCTCCTGATCTTATTTTTGAAAATATAAAGCGGGGTGTCGGTCAGGATACGAAATCTCATGTTCCTGTGTTTGCACTGGTTGCGGTTCTGATTGCCGCGACACCTCTCGGTCTTCTTGCGACAGGGACCGCCTGGGGCGAATGGGGAGCTGATGAGATTGCGGACATCGTTACAAACGGTTCCGCTCTCGGATACACACCGGAAGGCCTTGCAAACGGTTGGGCTCTTAATCCGATCATGCCGGATTACGCACTGGAAGGTATGAATGAAGTCATAGCCTATATCCTTTCCGCTTTGATTGGGGTAGCGCTCCTTATCATAATCTTTAAATTGTTCTCTTTATTATTTAAGGAAAAGATACAGTATGATTCCTGAATGGATGACAACAGAAGACAGTTATGTGCCGCCGCGTGGAGGCGGCACATTTGCTTTACGTACCATAAAGACGATCAGTGATGTGATCGGCAGGCTGCGTTTTCAATCCGGGCATGAGAAAAGATATGCGCTGCCGGCCTTACTGAAACTGATTCTCCTTGTTCTGTTCATTTTTATTCTTTCCGTGAACCGGAATTATCTTGTGCTGCTTTTCTCTACTGCGGTCTTTTTGCTTTATCTGTGTACCTGGCCCCCGAAAGACATTCTTCCTGTGCTGGGCGGCGCGTTCGCGCCGGGTCTTCTGACGGCCATCCTGCTCATTCCGGCCATGATCATGAACCCCGGCGGCCGTTTCAATCAGATGATGATCGTGTGGAAAGTATTTCTAAGTGTAGGGATGGTCGGGATCTTCAACCATACCACACAGTGGAATCATATAACAGCGGCTCTCCGTAAGATCCATATTCCCGGTATTTTTATTTTTACGATTGATATAACACTGAAATATATTGTAATACTCGGACGGTTCATCCGTGATGTGCTGACAGCATATATTCTTCGGGCTGTCGGAAATCATAAGGGGAAAAGCGGGACTGTCGGAGGTGTCATGGGCGTGACTTTCTTAAGGGGGACAGAAATGAGCCGCGAAATGTACGAAGCGATGCGATGCAGAGGCTTTACTGATGATTACAGAGGTATATGATGAGTTTTTTCGAATTGCAGAATATCTCCTACGCATATCCGGGTGAGAACCACCTGGTCTTAGAGGATTTGACGCTTTCTGTGGAGAAGGGAGAATGCCTGATCGTAAGAGGGGACAACGGATCAGGAAAAACGACCTTGTTCCGCATTCTGAACGGCCTGGCCTTCCCGGTGAGAGGCCGGTATTTTTTTGACGGGACGGAGATCACAGAAAAATATCTCG
>DMAZ01000121.1 GCA_003446335.1 Lachnospiraceae bacterium
TATCGATCAGGTCGGTATTATTTCCTGTAATTGCATCCGGTGTATTTACGTAAAGCTTACCGTCTGTGCTTTCCATAAAAACAAAATCGGAAATAGCAGGGACAAAGGAAAGACCGCCGCCGCAGTTGCCGCAAACGATAGCGATCTGCGGAACTACTCCGCTTACAAGTACCTGATTCCTGTAGATCTCGCCAAGCGCATTAAGGGCATCTGTGGATTCTTCGAGACGTACGCCCGTAGAATCAAGCATAGCAATGACCGGAGCTCCCATTTTGGCCGCCTGCTGGTACAATTTTACAATTTTTTTTGCGTGCATTTCACCGATCGAGCCTCCGAGAACGGATGCATCCTGGCTGTACACAAACACAAGACTGCCGTCAATCGTACCGTATCCGGTGATGACACCGTCAGACGGAGCTACTTTTGCGGAAAGATTGAAATCTGTGCTGCGGGCCGTAACCTGAGCACCGAACTCAACAAAGCTGTTTGCGTCAAGTAGAGAGACCAGTCTCGCGCTTGCTGCACTCTGTGTATCACTCATTCTAACTCCTCCATATGTTCAAAAATACAAAACATGTCGGCATAATCATAACGCAAGAGCGTTTTTTTAGCAACATATTTTGAAATAAATAAAAGTATATTACAGGCAAATATAATTTATACATCTACGTTCAGTGTTGCTTCATTTTCAGCCTCTTCGCGGAAGTCTTCGAGGAGGACCGGATTTATATCGGGCAGATCATCTTTTGAGCTGACGCCGAATGCGCGCAGAAATTCTTCTGTAGTTCCGAAAAGAATAGGTCTTCCCGGAAGCTTTGCTCTTCCGAGCTCACGCACAAGTCCATACTCGACAAGCTTGTTCACTGCATGATCTGAATTAACACCGCGGATTCGCTCAATTTCTGCTTTGGTCACCGGCTGCCTGTAGGCTATGACAGAGAGCGTTTCCAGCTGTACTTCCGTCAGTTTTGGCTTTTTGGGCTGAAGCTCCAGGCGTATCAGGACATCATACCAGGCAGGATCCGTACACATCTGCCAGGCATCTTCGAGTTCAATGATCCTGATCCCGCGCCCTTCTGTCTCATACTGAAGCGAGAGGTCGCGGATCGTTTGTTCAACTACATCTCTGTCACATTCCAGGGCTTTAGCCAGATCGGAGATTTTTTCTGCCTTTCCTGTTGTAAATAAAACTGCCTCTAGAGCGCTTCTTATATCTTTTTCTTCCATATAATCATTATAATCATTCATCGAATTCTGTTTCGATATTTATCGTATTTATATCTGAATCAGGGATATCCTCGATCCAGATATCATCGGCTGTATCGTTCTGAGAAGCTTCAACGATCCCGTATTTCATCAGTTCCAGCAGTGCAAGGAAAGTGACAATAGTCTGCACTTTTGTTCTCTGAAGAAGGAGAACTTCCCGGAAGGAGCATCTTTTTCGCTTTGACACATACTCGGCCAGCCAGATCAGTTTGTCTCCAAGGCTTACTTCTTCCTTTTTGATCGTACCGAACTGACTTCGTATCGGATCGATTTTATCTGTCTGCCTTCTTATTACAGTATCGAAAATCTGATGAAGCGTTTTCAGTGTCATGTCTCCTATCAGCTCCTCCGGATCTACCTTTGGTCTGTAGGAGAGAACTTCCCGGGGCGTCGTATCTTCTTTATAAAAAGTCTTTGCCGCACTGTCCATTCGGTCACGGAGCTCATAGGACATGTATTTGTACATCTTATATTCAAGGAGCTGCCTGACAAGTTCTTCCCTGGGATCGATTTCCTCCCCTTCCTCGTCGACCTCGGGAGGAAGAAGCATCCTGCATTTGATGGATATGAGCTCTGAAGCCATGACCATGAACTCGGACATAAGGCCCAGATCTTCATACTTCATCTGACGGATATAGGCAAGATACTGGTCAGTGATCTCCACAATGGGAATGTCGAAAATATTGATCTTGTTCTTTTCTATCAGATGCAGAAGCAGATCCAGCGGACCGTCAAAAACCGACAGTTCTACATTTAAAGCCATTATCCCTCCTTAATGTCGATACATACGAGTTCATGCGGATTGAAAATTCTGATGGGCACCTCGTGATCTCCGAGACCGGAGCTGGTAATCATATTTGTTCCGTACGGTACATTTTCACCGGCCGGAAACAGGTCTGACGTGTTCCGGAAGGTGCCTGTATCATCACACCAGATATACTGACCATAGCCGTGTTTCGGGTAATAGAACCCATATGGACTCATCATTGCTCTTCCGCTGAACGGAGATCGTAAGAGCCCTCCATGGTAATGTCCGGAGACGATAAGATCCGCCCCCCATCTGTAATAGAGATCGCCGAAGGTCGGGTTATGAGCGAGCAGCAGCTGAAAAGAACCGTCAGCTTTCCGTACGCCGATCCTGTCTGTCAGATACTTTTCCGACATATGATGAATCCTGAATTTCCTGTATTTGTTCAGCCCCAGTTCAAGACCGTAAATCCAGATCGGATTGTCTTTGACC
>DMAZ01000151.1 GCA_003446335.1 Lachnospiraceae bacterium
AATATTCAGGAAATTACGAACATTGCTGTGAAGAAAAGCAAGGATGTGGAGGCATGAGCGCATTTGAACGAAAGTCTTAATAAAGAGAGTACAAATGTATTGATAATCGGAAAGTCCGGCGTCGGAAAGAGCTCCCTTCTGAACTATATGTTCGGGAGAGAACTCCAGCAGGTCGGAGTCGGCGCGCCGGTCACGAAAATGGAAATCAAAGAGTTCACGTATCAGTATGATGAGCATTTTGAGATGCATATTTATGATACATGGGGACTGGAGCCGAGCGCGCAGAAAGCGGAGGAGTGGAAGAATACCATCTTCAAGGAGATCGAGCGTCACGATACGAAGAAGATCAGTGACTGGTTCAACACGATCATCTTCTGTCTCAATGCAAAATCCGCGCGTGTTGAGGATTTCGAACTGGACATCATGGAGGAGCTGCTGCGTGAAAAGAATCATGTGACCGTAGCGCTGACCCACTGCAATTCCAAAAGCGACCCGGATGGCATCGTGCTCAGAGATTCCGTGAAAGAGGAACTCGAAAAGCGCGGGATCGATTCGATTGACGACAGGAACTTTGTGTTCGTAAGCAACGTCAGGAAAGTGCTGCTGGGCGGGACGGTCGAGCAGTTCGGAAAGGAAGAAATTTTCCTTTCTGTCATCAGAAATGTATGGGCTTCCCTGAAGAGCAAGGTGCCGTATCAGGCCCGGAAACATTTTGAGAGCCTTTTCGCTTTAAAAAAGGAAGAGCTCTTAAAAAAGCCCGACAGGCTGAAATGGATGGTTCCGTTCCTGAGAAAGAATCAGATAAAAGCCCTGGAACAGGATATAAACAATAACTGCAGTTCTTTTGTCAATGAGCTGGTTTCTGAAATCAATTCCATGTACAATGACGCTATAGAGTATTATACGGAACTCTCTAAGAAGTATGCCATGATCGGATTCGAGATGGACTCGGATGATTATTTAACGTCGGCAGATATACATTTTGACGCGATGCAGACGATCAAGGAACAGGTCACGGCTGACTTGAATCTGCTCAGGGAGAGAATGCAGTTTCTCGATGACATTTTAAAGAATGACAAAGTGGAGTCCGGGATGCGGGATACGATCGTAAATATCAAAATTTTTGTAAATGACAGTAAGAAGATCCGGCAGGACTTAAAGAGAGAGCTTGAGCGGTATATGGATGAGGTGTACCGTTATCTGGATGATCATCTGAACAGGATCGAAAGGAATCTGGATTCGCTGGAGATAGATGATCTGTATGTGTTCCAGACGAGCTGAAAGCAGGAAGATGATTACGGGAACTGAATACGGTTTTCCGAGGTTTGTGCTTTTTCATTTAAAAAAGGGGGAAACACGATGGGAACAGTTTTAATACTATTTATTATATGGGTTGTCTATTCCCTGTATGATGAAAACATAGGTAATGATAACAGGAACTGGAAATCAGATATTTATCAGAATCGTCGTAAAAGTAGTATTGAAAAGGGAATCTACCATTACAGGGAGCACGATCGGAAAATGCACGGGCGGTTCGGATATGCCTATGATCCCTGGGCTCGGGAGTATGATCTTCACGGGACGATTGACGGTAAGTGGCCGGAAGCCAGTTGTATGACTTTTTCCGAAATCAGAATTTATTATAAGGTACCCGAAGAAACGCTAAGGGAAACGTATAAGCTGTCAGAACCGCTCTGGAAAGAACTCAATACGACGGGTGGAAAGTATCCGCATTTCCTGTACATGTTGCTCCAACGCCTGGTTGATGAAGATTTCAGAGAGTACAGCGATTTTTTTCCGAAAGAAAGACCTGTTATCGAAAATCTGGACCTGGAGGAGATCGTTGAGATCAGCGGTCTTGAGGAAGACGTGTTCCTGTACAGGTATTTTTTATATTACGATGAGGTTTTTGTTGATAAAAGGAAACAGCGGTGGGTAGATCCGGTCCTGCTGAGGCTTGAGGGATTTGAAAGAGAAGATCGGATCGCCACGCTTGCATTGCTGGAGCGGGTCGTTAAGGAAGATACTTTGAAGCCCTGGTGTGACTACACAAAATGGGGAAAAGGGTACTATGATACTTCAGAACGTCATGCGAGAGGATGAATTGCTGTGAAAAGATTTCTGTCTTTCATATTATCTATATTGCTAATGCTGCAGCTGCCATGTTCTGCTGCCGCCGCGGGAGGATCTGCCGCAGAAGGAACTGACTCAAAAGGATCTGCCGCAGAAGAATATGCTTCGGCGGAGGATCGTGTTGTCCTGACGATCGGCGACACTTCCACACGTTCCGGAGGCCGCTACCATGAGAATATGGGCCTGTGGCGGTATCTGCGGATCTGGTGGGTGTAGAGATCCAATATGATTATATGGCACCCGAGGAGTACAATGCAGCATGAGATCGACCGTACCACTCTTGCTCTGAATGATCAGATGGATACGATCCGCCGGATGGAGCGGGAAAAGATGGAGCAGAATATGTCTCAGAATGTAATGATCACCGGGACCGGAAGAAGCTATGCACTTGGCTACAACCTTGTGCTGCGCTATCTGGAAGCCGGCGACAATGTAGTTGCGACTGTCAGGAGAGAATCGGAAGCTCTTTTACGGCTCAAAGGAGAATATGGGGAAAGACTGCATATCGTCAACATGGA
>DMAZ01000195.1 GCA_003446335.1 Lachnospiraceae bacterium
TATCTGGAATACTACATGCTCGCATGGCGCATCCTCAAGGATCCCTCCATTACACCGGACGAAGAGATGCTTGCACTTGGACGTGAACTCAGAGCAGCCGCACTCGACAAGTCCTTTGCCTCTGACATGCCGATGCGTCATGCCATTCAGGCAGCTCGTGCATACTCCGGCATGACAATCAACGAGTTTTCTGCTTTTGTGAATGAAATCCTGATCCGTGATGTAGACGGTTTCGAAGGTATGACATATGGTGAAGCCTTCTATCTGCCGATGCTCGAAGTAATAGAATATCTTCAGGACAATGATTTCAAAGTCTTCGTGGTAAGCGGAAGTGACCGTTTTATCTGCCGGGTGCTTCTCGAGGGCGTCGTGGATATCCCCTATGAGAATATTATCGGCATGGATGTCGAGTACGCAGCGACCGGTCAGAACGGCGAAGACGGTCTCGACTATGTATACACTTCTTCAGATGATGTGATCAGAACGGATAAACTGCTCATCAAAAATCTCAAGATGAACAAAGTACTTCAGATAATAAGGGATATCGGTCATCAGCCGGTGCTCTCCTTCGGGAACAGCAGCGGAGACGTGAGCATGCATATGTACACGATCACCAATAATCCTTATCGCAGTGATGCGTTCATGCTGATTGCGGATAATGAAGAACTCGACTACGGCAACACAGAAAAAACGAGAGAGCTTGGAAAGGAGTGGGAGGCTGACGGTTTCCATGTAATCTCCATGAAAGATGATTTCCGGACCATATACGGAGATGACGTCACCAAAACAGGCAGTTTCCACTGGGAGGAAGAGCTGGCGGAGGATCGTACACCGGCAGAGTCCCTGAACTGAAATGAGGTAAGCGCTTCTCACACCATTCGCAACGCGGCAGGATTGCCGAGGTTTCTTGGTTTATGATAGCGACAGGGCTGTCGTACCGGGCAATGTCACCACTATACACAGCAGGCTTTTGTATATACGTCTGCTATATATATGGTGACAAGCCTCGGTACGGCAGCCCATTTTCTTCATTTCACAGTAAAGCGGACACTCGCAATCCGCCTCGCTGCTTGCTCGTGAACCGATCCCCGCTTCGCGGGTCTGTTCAATCTGTAACAGAAACATCAACATCCGGATCGATACGGATCCTGTATTCCGGATACGCCTCGCGCATCTCCTGATAAAGGATTTTCACCCCCTCCTCCTGTTGGATATCGAAACTCATAACTACGTCAAAATTCATTTCCTTAGATTCGATATCCAGATAGAACCCATGGAACTGAACAGCCCAGTCGTGCGCAAGTACCTTTTCCTGAACATCATTCTGAATTTTAGCATACTCACTGCTCTCCGTATTGTAGGAATAAATCCCCAGACTCGCCAGAATGACTCCCGTTTCTTTATATATTTTCCGCTCCAGCCTTCTGGACAGGTGATCCACCTCTCTGGCTGACATATTGTCCGGCAGTTCTATATGAACAGAAGCATAGTTCTTATCCGGACCATAGTTATACATGATCAAGTCATACGCTCCCCGGACCTCCGATTCTTCTGTCAGAAGCTCCTTGATCCGATCGGTGGTCTCCTTATCTGCCCGTACACCAAGGATCTCATTCAGGGCCTCGAACATCATCTCTATACCCGATTTTATGATGAACAGGGATATGGCCACACCAACATACGCTTCCAGGGAAATTCCGCTTACCATAAAGATAATTGCGGAAGCCAGAACCGAAGCGGAAATAATCGCATCGAACATGGCATCCTGACCGGACGCGATCAGTGATCCCGATTTTACTTTTTCTCCCTGTGCTTTAACATATCGACCCAGCAGGATCTTGACAAATACAGCAACTGCAATGATCACCAGAGAAACGACTGTATAATCAGGAAGTTCAGGGTGAATGATTTTTTTAACAGATTCTATCGCCGAAGCAATTCCGGCATAGAGTACTATGCCGGATACGACCATTGTGCTCAGATATTCAATTCGTCCGTGTCCGAGCGGATGCTTTCTGTCCGGCTGTTTACTGGCAAGCCTTATCCCCGCAATCGTTACGACTGAAGAAAGCGCGTCGGAAAGATTGTTAACTGCATCAAGTATGACAGCAATGGAATGAGACAGGATCCCGATGACGACTTTAAAGGCAGCGAGCATTACATTTGACAGAACTCCTATAAGACTGGTCCTGATTATCACCTTGTCACGGGCCATTCCCGACATTCCAGATATCGACAGATCTTTGCTCATATGATTTTACCTCTCTACCGGAAATACGCCCCTGAGGATTCCTATGGGAATCCGGAATCGCGCTGCCCGGTTGATCCAGCTCAGAAATTCCATGGCACATATGCTGCAGCGACAGCAAAAACGACAGCAGGAAGCATATTTGCCACCCTTACCTTCTTCCCCCATACAAGATTCAGACCTACACAGAAAATCAAAATCGATCCGATCAGCGACAGGTAGGCTGTAGCCAGTTCTGTCATGACCGGAGAAATGAATCGGGCAAGTAAGGTAATGCTCCCCTCAAACAGAAAAACAGGAATTGCAGAAAATGCGCACCCCTTTCCGAGAGATGATGTCATCACGGCAACGATGATAAAATCCAGCACCGATTTCACCGCAAGCGTGGAATAATCTCCCATGATCCCATCCTGAATGGCTCCGACGATAGCCATTGCACCTATGCACACAGTAAAGGAAGCAGTGACAAAAGCATTGACGAACTGCTGGTCCTCCCCGTTTCCGCTTTTCATCTTCAGCCATTCACCGAATGTTTCGAACCCTTTCTCTATACCGATCAGTTCTCCTGCAACTGTTCCGAGAGCGAGACAAAGCACAACAAGCATTGATTTACCGCTTACCAGCGATTCACCGTCTATATTGAGCATCCCCTGCATTGCTCCGGCGATCGCAATGAACAGTACACTGATCCCGCATGCGGTCGTCAGCGCATCCTGCTGCTCTTTTCGAAAAATCCTATTTGTAACATTCCCTATCAATCCGCCGATCACGATGGCCGCGCTGTTAATAATCGTTCCGAGTCCTATCATATATTGCCTTTCAAAAATCAAAGCTACCGTATCAGTCTGAAAATAAATAGTTACTCTTTCTGATCTGCCGGTTGCGGCAGACGCAGTTTATTATAAACTTTCTGCAGGACATTTACAACCGGACGAGGATCGCCTGATTTATTCTTCATCGCACAATACCCGTGACCATAATCATGGTATACGCGCCGACCGGAGCGGAACGAAGAGTGCACTCGGACGCAATTCCGCCAAGGCGGAATTGATAGCCCGGATCAGTTTTCAGAACCCGGAAGATGATGCCGCATCAGCTTCT
>DMAZ01000161.1 GCA_003446335.1 Lachnospiraceae bacterium
GAATATTTATGCACTTTTCTGCTTATTGCGACAGCCTCTTTTATTTTTTCACCTTTCAGTAACGGACATTATTCGAATATACGCTTCCGGCCTCTCTCCTCAAGTTTCTGAAGAACATCCGCAGGATCCCTGAACTTCTCAAGAAGGATCATCGCCGCGATGATATAGGGCTTGAAGCTTGCCTGCTTGTAGAGCGGATCGCGATAGCGGTCGAAGACAGAGGCATCGACCTCGCCCTCTTCACAGCTCACGCCGGAGATATCTGCCGGCAGGCAGTGGAGATAGAGTGCCTTGCCGTCTTTGGTCGTTGCCATGAGTTCTTCGGAGCAGGTCCAGTCCTTATGCTGCGCGTTCTGGGCAAGCAACTCTTTCTCAAGAGCATCGATGCCATCGAAGTCGCCTTCGCCGTAGAGATTCGTTCTCTTTTCCATGGCTGCGTAGGGCGCCCAGCTCTTCGGATAGACGATGTCCGCATCCTTGAAGGCTTCCGCCATGCTGTTCGTTTTGGAGTAGGAACCGCCGGAGGCAGCTGCGTTCTTTCTTGCGACTTCCTCGACCTCAGGCATGACATCGTAGCCTTCGGGATGAGCGAGGACGACATCGGCCCCGAGTCTGGTGAGAAGTCCGATCGCGCCCTGCGGGACAGAGAGCGGCTTGCCGTAGGACGGAGAGTATGCCCAGGTCATTGCAATTTTCTTGCCCTTAAGATTTTCAATTCCCCCGAATTCATGAATAATATGAAGTGTGTCCGCCATGAGCTGTGTCGGGTGATCGATATCGCACTGAAGATTTACGAGAGTTGGTCTCTGCTCGAGAATACCGGCCTCATATCCTTCCTGAACGGCTGTGGTCACTGCATGCATGTAAGCATTGCCCTTGCCGATATACATGTCATCGCGGATACCGATGACATCAGCCATGAAGGAAATCATATTGGCTGTCTCTCTGACGGTCTCACCGTGAGCAATCTGCGACTTCTTTTCATCCAGGTCCTGAACTTCCAGTCCGAGGAGGTTGCAGGCGGATGAGAAAGAGAAGCGTGTGCGCGTGGAGTTGTCACGGAAAAGGCTGACGCCGAGACCGGAATCGAATACTTTTGTCGAAATGTTGCGGGAGCGAAGAGAGCGGAGAGCGTCGGCGACGGTCCAGACGGCCTCGATCTCATCGTCTGTCTTCTCCCATGTGAGGAAAAAGTCATTCAGATACATATTCTCTGTGTCTAAAGATCTGAGTTTTTCGATCATCTCTTCGAAGGTCATATCGTTATATTTCATTTTCTTCTCCTTAGTGTTTTGCTGTTAACTGTGTACATGTGAAAAGATCAAGGCCTTACGAGGATATGAATTTTATTTCACATCTGTTTTGACCGGTTCCGGATTCTCTTCGATATACTGAGTCGGAAGCGCTGCGTACAGAGCCGCACAGGTGACAAGATCCTGCTTGTAGGTCACCTCATTCGGAGCGTGGGCCTGGCTCTCGGCACCCGGTCCGAAGCCGACACACGGAATTCCGTAACGACCCTGAATAGAAACGCAGTTAGTGGAGAATGTCCACTTGTCAACGAGCGGACGGTCTCTCTTTTCCATGGATTCAGGTGTTCCGATCCGCTTGTCGCCGAAGAGAGCCTTATGGGCATCGGTGATGGCTTTGACATGCGGTGCCTGCTCACTGTTGATCCAGGTCGGGAAATAGCACTCTGTCTCATAGGTGAGGCCTGTGTACGCGGGTCTGTCATACATGTACATGGAAACGGTAACATCATCTGCGTACTTGCGGCAGGCCGGAAGCTGCCTGATCTCCTCGAGGCAGGATTCAAATGTTTCCCCGGCCGTCATTCTCCTGTCAACGGAGATTGAACAGCTGTCCGCGACCGCGCAGCGGCTCGGCGATGTGAAATAAATCTGGGAGACTGTGCAGGTGCCTTTTCCGAGGAACCGGGCGTCCACATAATGGTCCGGGTTGTACTTCGGATTCAGCATCTTGATGAGACCCTTGATCTCAGTATCGTCGGCATCGTCATTTTCATTGAGTGCTTTGACCTGCGTGATGACTTCAGCCATTTTCTCGATCGCGTTGCTGCCGCGCTCCGGAGCACTGCCGTGGCAGGAGATGCCGTGCATATCAACGCGGATCTCCATACGTCCTCTGTGTCCTCTGTAGATACCGCCGTCTGTCGGCTCTGTGGAGACTGCAAATTCCGGGGTGATCCCGTCTTCCTTGTGGATATACTGCCAGCAGAGACCGTCACAGTCTTCCTCCTGAACGGTTGCCGTGACAAGGATCGTAACATCCTTCGGAATGAGATCCATCTCTTTCATCATTTTTGCGGCATAGACTGCGGATGCAATGCCGCCCTCCTGATCGGAACCGCCGCGACCGCCGATGAGGGTATCTGTCTCGAAGCCCTTGTAGGGGTCGAAATTCCAGTTGTCAATATTGCCGATTCCGACCGTATCGATGTGTCCGTCGAAGGCGATGATGCGGGGACCGTCTCCCATAAATCCGAGACAGTTTCCTTCCGGATCGATCTCGACCTTATCGAATCCGACTTTTTTCATTTCCTCTGCTATTCTTTTTATGACGAGTTCCTCTTCGCAGCTCTCACTGGGCAGTGCGATCATATCGCGGAGAAAAGCGGTCATTTCTTTCTCGTAACCCTTTGCTGCTTCAAGAATCTTGCTGTAGTCCATGTGTTTTCCTCCTGTTAGTATCGATTATGTTTCATTTGTTAATATCCACATAACTGTAAAGAGTGTATTTTGAAATTCCGAAGAATTTGGAAACTTTGTCGCCTGATTTGGTGATCAGAAATGCTCCTGAATCATTCAGGAACCGGATGGCCCGGATTTTGTCCTCCTTCGTCATGAATGCGACGGGAACACCGACCAGATCGACCGACTGCTGGATCAGCTCGTCGAGCAGGCTGTTGACATCGCGCGGAATGGATGTCGGATGTCTGTCTGCTTTCAGATCCTCCTGTGTCTGAGTGAGAGATCTGACCGAATTCTCAAAAGCCAGAAGGTTGGTTATGTCATAATTAATGCTGAAGACATAAACCGGATATCCTTCCTCGTTCTTGATATAAATCGTTGTAGATTTCAGGATTTTTCCGTTATCGGTCTTTGTGAGATACGCGTACTGATCTTTCAGCTCTTCCGAATGGGTGCGGATCGCTTCAATTACGGCGTTGGTAGGACTTCCGCCTACTTCCCGGTTCGTGACCTGACCGTTCTCAATGTAGACGATGGAATTCCCGATGTTGCTTTTAGACAGGTCGTGAATAACGATTTCACAGTTGCTTCCGAATTCCCTTGCCACTCCTTTGGCGATCTGTTCAAGCAATGTGAGATAAATATCGCTCATATGGGACCTCCTTTCAGAAAGCAGAGAATCGTTTCAGCTTCAAAAAAGGCGCATAAAATAAGTATAAATAGTAAGTATAAAAATAAGTATATATTTGTTCTTATAAAAGAATCATACCATAGATTCCCGCAAATGCAATAACCCCTAAAAATTATTTAGACTTTCTTAAAATTTGTTTTTTGGTCATTGCATATAGACGTTTATGATGCTAGAATTTAGACAGGAAAGTATGATAAATCGGTTCAGAAGGCAGGTCTTTATGGTCGTAAATCGGTTCAGAAGGCAGGTCTTCAAGGCCGCAAATCGGTTCAGGAGGCAGGCCTTCATGGCCGCTGCACGTATAGAAAATTTTCAGGAGGCATATATGATCGATCTTAGAATTAATGAAGAAGGACTAAGACATAACATTGAAAGGGCAAAGGCTCAGAACA
>DMAZ01000258.1 GCA_003446335.1 Lachnospiraceae bacterium
GAGCTTGCGCTGGCAGTCAGGGCTTATTTTGACGAGCTCCTGAAGGCGGCGGATACGACATTTGTCCCGACAGAAAAATACAGGGAAGTCTTCGGGGACATCATCACATCGGATGACAGGGCATTTTCTGTCTCCAATATCGATATGGTATTCAATAATATAATTGTCAGGGATGGATGGAATGTGATCGATTACGAGTGGACATTCCCTTTTTCCGTGCCGGTAAATTTTGTGATCTGGAGAGCCTACCACTATTATGTGGATGTAAATATGAAGCGGGCCTGCCTTCGCGGTTATGATCTTCTCTCCGCGTACCATATTACAGAGAGCGACATAGAAGCGTTCGACCGGATGGAAAAAAATTTCCAGGCCTATGTGACCGGTACGAAAGTGCCGCTGCGTGAGCTTTACCCGGACATTTCTCCGGGATATGTCGTGATCGGCGAGCTCTGGGAGGCATACCGCGAAAAGAACAAAACAAGGCTGGTCACACTTTTCCCGCAGATGAACGGAACTTTCTCGGCGGAGAATATGATCACGACTTTCTCGGAGCCTCTGGGTATCTATAAGAGGACCGTCAGACTGGGCGGGGCTCCCCGTCTTCGTATTGACCCGACCGAGAGTGCGGTCATCGTACATGTGAACAGTATTACTGCGGACGGGACGATCCTTGACCTGAAGAAGGCTGACCTGAACGGAATTCTTCTGGGCGATAACGATATGATTTTTACTCAGGAAGATCCATGCTTTATTCTGAATGATATCCCTGAGGGAGCGGAGAGCGTCGCCATCGATATGGTGGTCAGGCCGCTTGGCGAGGAGTTCTTCGCTGCATGGCAGAAACTGGGCAGCAGGGTAAAGGATGCTGAGGCAGACAGGAATGCTCTCATACGGAAAGTGGAGGAGCAGGATGCCCGGATAGCGGAAATGCGCCGGTCGCGGCTGCTTGTAAATGACGTTTTCAGAGGAAAGAGCCGCGCGATCCGGGATCTGGGATCCACGAAGGCCATGCGCCTCTACCGCAGGATGAGGTCAGGAATCAGGCGCAGCGACCCGATCGGCAATGTGCTGCCGAGACTGGACGGAGAAGAGTCCGGTATTCTCTGCAGTTTTGATAATGTGACGGCCCATGACCGGTATCTCCTGATGAAGGGCTGGGTCTTCGACAAAGTCTTTGAAAATGAGAACCTGTACGTTTTCGACGGGCAGGGAAAAGAGGTCGAATGCAGTATTCTGCGAACAGTCAGAAATGATGTGGCCGGCCACCTGAAGATCGACAGGGAAAGAAGACCGGGTTTTGAGATCCGTATCCGCTACAGCCGTATCACGAAACTGCCCCTGATCCTCAGGATCGAGAATCCGCGGGGCTATATTGAGATGCCGGTGCCGGGCGTAGAGGAGACTGATATTACAAAAGGCAGGAGCGGTGAGATCACATATACGGCTACAGATACACAGCCCATGGAATATGACGATTATGCCTCAAGGCACCGCGCGCTGCACAGTGAGCTGAAAAGCCAGAGAAAAGAAAGATTCCCGTATGCGCCGGTCGTCAGCTTCTGTATACCGGTCTATAACGTTTCCACGAGAAATCTGAGGAAAATGATCGAATCGCTGCTGTCCCAGAGCTATCGGGGAACGGAAATCTGTATCGCGGACGGAAGCAGCGGCAGCGAGACGGAGGAATTTATAAGGGAGAATTACGGAAGCGAGACCAGGATCGTCTATATAAAGAGAGAGCCGGACCCGGTGACCGCCCAGAATCTTACGGAAGCCATTCGAATCTCTTCCGGTGATGTGATCGTTCCGGCAGATGCCAATGATCTGGCGGATCCCCGCGCTGCCTACGAGATCGTTAATGTCATGAATCTGGAAGGAGCGGACGTGGTCTACACGGACGAGGATGCGGTGACACCGGACGGAAATAATCTGGTCTTCCCGAAATTCAAACCGGATTTCAGCCCCGATTACCTGAGAAGCATGAATTATATCGGCAGCTTTTTTGCCGTAAAGCGTTCTCTCGCGGAGGAGGCCGGCATGCCGGATCCTGCCTATGGAGATGCGTATATGTACAACTTCGTTCTTCGATGCACGGAGAAAGCGGAGAAAGTTTCTCATGTGGCCATGGCACTCTGCCACAGACGGATCAACCCGGCAAGGGAAACGGAGAACAGGGACAGCATCGAGACTTTCTACGACTGTGAGATGAGGGCGGTCAATGACCATCTCGCAAGGGTCGGTATCGTCGGACAGTGTGAGAGGACTTCTGTAAAGGGAGGGTATCACGTAAAGGCTGAGGTGAAAAACAGACCTCTGGTCTCCGTCATAATTCCGAGCAAAGACCATATGGGGACCCTGAACAGAGCGATAGACTCGATCATGGGAAAGACATCCTACGGCAATTATGAGATCATCATCGTAGAGAACGGGAGCTCAGAGGAGCAGACATTCCTTTATTACGAGCGCATACAGCTTCGCTATCCGAATGTCCGCGTCATCACGTGGACAAAGCCTTTCAACTACTCGGCGATCAATAACTTCGGTGTCAGGGAGGCACGCGGAGAGTATCTTCTTTTCCTGAATAATGATGTCGAAGTGATTACGCCCGACTGGATGGGTGAGATGCTTTCCGTCTGTCAGAGGGAAGAATGCGGAGCCTGCGGCGCGAAACTTCTGTTCCCGGACAATACGATCCAGCATGTCGGTGTGGTCATCGGCATGGGAGGCGCAGCGGGACATATGTTCAGCGGAGCACCCGCAGATGAGGTCCACTATGAAGGCAGGTCCGATCTGACACAGAACGTAAGCGCCGCAACGGCTGCCTGTCTTATGGTAAAGAGATCCGTGTTCGAAAAAGTGGGCGGATTCGATGAGGAACTGCAGGTCGCCTTCAACGATGTAGACCTGTGCCTGAAGATCCGCGAGGCGGGATATCTGGTGGCAGTGAATGCGTCGGCACAGCTCTATCATTATGAATCGCTCACGCGAGGAAGCGATAAGGCCAGGGATGACAGGGAAAAACACGAACGTTTCCTCAAAGAGTCCGGTGTGATCAGAAGCCGCTGGAAGAACTATTTTAAGGAGGGTGATCCCTACTTCAACAGAAATCTTGATGCGACAAGAGGCGATTTCGCATTTGAAGGGGAGTATCCTGCCAGGGATAATCAGGAAGAGGAATAAAAAGTTTCAGATAATAATTATTTCTTCATTGGAGGAAAAACATGTCAGCTGACATATATGAGAACAGAGAACCGAACAATGATTATGACGGAACAGTTATCAGGATATACCGGATGACCGGGGATTCCTGCGAGGAAGAACCCGCGCTGGTCATTCCGGTGACGGCCGACGGAGATTTTGAGGTCGAACTGCCTCTTTTTGAGGCGGATGCCGCCAGAATCTGTCTGGGACAAATGCCTGCCTACGTCCGTGTAAAAAGCATTTCGACCGATCAGGGCGTTTTGACAGTGGACAGCATGGAAGGAAATTTCCGTAAGATCGAGGGAAATATCTGCGTATTTCCGGAAGCTGTGCCGGAGTTCACGGTCAGGAAATGGTTCCCCGGATCAAGAGTCTTTTACTGCCGTATGAACGTCCTCAGTCTCTCCGAAGACGTTGCTCCGCTGATCGCAAGAGAACTCGGATGGCGCGATGACGTCATTGCCCACCTGCGCAAGGTGGATCAGCACCGGCAGGAGCTTCTGATCGAGAGAAGTAATCTCCTGAACTCCATTGCGGATCTGAAGGTCATCCGTTCCTATCGGAAGATGAGACACCTCATGAAGAAGGAAGATCCGTTCCTCCGTATCCATCCGCGCCTTAAGAATGACGTTGACGGTATCTGCTATTACGTTGACGGTATTGCTTATCATCGGGAAGTGTGCATGGTCCGCGGCTGGGTATTCGACAGAGAATATGTCATTTCCGAGATAAAGATCGTGAACGCGAAGAGACAGCCGATCAACTGTAAAGTCATGCGTCAGGTCCGTCCGGACGTTGCCGGCCAGTTCGGCCTGGATCCGAAGGAGCGTTACGGCTTCTCTATCTCCGTGAATTATGAAGATATACATGACGATCCGCTTTTTATAGAGATCCATAATCTCAGAGGCTTTGTCCGCAAGAAGCTGAATTACGAGGCAGATGCCGAGAGGCAGAAGGAAGCGGAAGAGGAGAAGAAGGACGGCGACGTCGATTACAATGACTGGGCGATCGACCACAGACCGTCGAAAGAAGAACTGGATCTGCAGAAAAAGTACCAGTTCCGTCACACACCTAAAATTTCCGTGGTCATCCCTCTCTATAAGACCCCGGAGAGATATCTTACGGAACTGGT
>DMAZ01000262.1 GCA_003446335.1 Lachnospiraceae bacterium
GTTCTGATATCTGAAAGGCTCTCAAAGTGCCATTTCACAAAAATCAAAAATCGCTGTACCGCTTGCAATCACTGCGATACAGCGCCCTGCCGGGAGCATCTGGGACACCATAATAGCCGGAACCGTTGCAACTTCTGCATTTGACGGTTCCGGCCTTTTGCTGTACTCCAATTTTTACGCCACTTTTTCTATCTATCCGTAATACAGCTTATGCCTGTCCGGTAATGCTGAATCAAGCACACGCCTTAGCTATACTGCTGCTCCTGCCAGTGATGTGAATCCGGCATATATACCTATTCCCGCCGCACCATTTGCGGATGAGGGGCTCGTACTCAGGCATAACCATGTCCATCCTGGTGTACTCGATGAATTCAGGATTCTGAAAATATACAGACCATTTTCTTGTGCTCATAGTTCTGATATGTGCTGTTTCGCAATTCATTTTAGATTTACGCTCCGTATCTCTGTAACACGATGTATTTTCGAACCCCCGGAAGAATTTATTTGTCTCTATGCTCTCGCTGTGACTTAAACTTAGAATAGAAGATTTTCCCATGGATGTTATCCATTGTACTTATCAGTTCATCTATTTCCTCGTCTGTCATTTGTCTTAATGCATCTTCCTTTTCTGCTCTGGTAGGGTACTTTTCCTCGAACTCCTTTACGTTCATCATCTTACTTTTCCTCCTGTCTCAAATCCTGTTATTCTATTTAGCCCCTGACATTCCCTCAAGTATGAACGCTGCACCGGTGATGATCACAAGCGCCAGTATGAGAGAAGAAATACTTAAGCTGAACATGCCGGTCATCGTCAGCATGATCCCCAGGCAATAGGAAATGAATATCTTTCCAGCCCTTTTGGGTTCTCCCGGACCGTAAAGCTTTTTTGAACTGTATACGGCAAAAATGATCGGACCCGCAATTATTACCGGTATTTCCAGAAGAAAAGCGATACCAAATCTTCGTGCAGCAATCGATATCATCAATACTATAAGCACATAAACAAGTACTTTTTTCAGGATCGCCTTGAGTCTGTCGCTGTCGATCGTCCAGATAGTACCTGTCCTCCTGGTGGTTCTGGTTTTTCCTGATTTCGGAGTACTGTAGCTTTCCGGCGCACATGCCGCATCTTCAGAATTATTCTTGCCTGCTTTATCAAGAGCACGCCTGCAGTTTTTCAGCTGGCGGATAAGTTTTTCTTTTCTTCTTTCTAATTCTCTGATTTCCCGTTTGAAACTTTCTGCATCTGAATAATGCATGTCTGCCATGCCTCTCATATGATCGGAAGAAAGCGCCATGCCGCCGCCATTTGCGGCTTTTTCTCCATATCTTTTATATTCAGAAATTGCGATTTCCAATTTTTCGCTGACCCTGTTGATCTCATAATCGCAGTCGTCTATTTGCTGCTCCAGATTACTGATCTCGTTTCTCAAATTGTCTTCAGTCATAGTTAAGCCTTCCTGTTCTGTCTACCGGGTTATATTCATACTCGTATTCATTATCCGGTCATTTGTGCCTCTGCAAGCACAATTTAAGTTTATCATCACAAAATAATCTTTCAACGGCGGTTGAAAATTATTCACAGACACGCCCGCCTTACAGGGGTGATATGTACATTATTATGCACATATCTTCCCCTATTTGATTCCCTCGTATTCCCAGGTGACCGTATCGATCAGCAGGAATTCTTCCGTGCCGATCGGGCCTCCTGTTCTGGTTGTCGAAAAGAGATCGCAGGTCACAACATTTCCGGTCCGGTCTATTTCATCGACCGGTGTGTGTCCTACAACCTGAAGAAGGTCTGCCTCTCTGTACATCTTCTCATAATCAAACTGCGGCCTGACCCACACAGGTGATGTTTCATGCCACATCTCATTTACTCCCAGGCAGTTGATCCTTTCCAGTACTGAATCTGTATCGTTATAATCAATATCTGCACCGAAGTGCTTCACAAATGCATGTGTAAGTCCGCCGTGGCAAAACAGGACCTTATCTATCCTGTGTATATATGCCATCTGTCTTCTGTCCGGAAGTTCTCTTCTCAGCGCGCTCAGTTTTTCATTTACGACAGGGACCGCCATCGGTGAAAAGCCATCTTCATACAGATTCCATTCATATGACAGATCGTGATTGCCGTAGCACCAGAGTGTATCAGGATAAGCTTTCTGGAATCGTATGGCGGCATCAAATGTGTCCTCATACAGTCCGAGATTGTTTTCCTGCCCCCAGTCATCAGGTATGTCCATAAGGCACACTGCTTTCGCAACAGCGCCTTCATCCATTATTTCCTTCGCCATGTCAAACATCCATGGTTTGAGATGGACGTCAGGTATTACCAGTATCTTCAAATTCAGTCTCCTCTCTTTGCATCATTTTACATCAATTATGAAACATTCCGCCTTATTCTTGTTTCTCTGTATATTGTGGGCAAAATCTCTAGATCACATGGTCAACTATTCCGTAATCCATGGCTTCATCACCGAACATCCAGTTGTTGCGGTCAGTCGCTTTCTCTATCTCTTCGATGCTGTGACCGGTATTCGAGGCAAGTATCGAATTGAGCCGGTTCTTTACCTTGATAATATGTGCAGCCTCGATCTCTATGTCGCTGGCCTGGCCCTGCATGCCTCCGAGAACCTGGTGGATCATCACCTGGCTGTTTTCCAGAGCGTATCTCTTGCCCTTTGTGCCTGCTGCAAGAAGGAACGCCCCCATGCTCGCGGCACTGCCGACACAGATAGTTGAAACATCACACTTCATATTTCTCATTGTGTCGTATATTCCCAGTCCGGCGGAAACCGAGCCTCCCGGTGAATTTATATACAGCTGGATGTCTGCCTCCGGGTCCAGTGACTCCAGGTACAGAAGCTGTGCTGTTACTGATGCCGCAAGGTCATCATTGACCTCGTTGAACAGCAGTACAATACGGTCTTTGAGCAGTCTTGAGAAAACATCATACTGCTTTTCGGTTCTTCCTTCTTTTTCAAAAAATGATGGTGCTATGATCATAATTATTTCCTTTCTTGTCTATCACTAAGTTCTGATTTTTATCATTTTATTAAGGATCCTGCGCAGTTTTGCGCAGGATCCGGTTATTATTTACGCAACGTATCCGATACGCTTTATCTCAGCTGATTTTCTCTGCTGCATCTCAGGAATGTCACATTCCTCAATGGTCGTTACTGGAACTGTGCTGTCATCGAGAGTTCCTGCTTCCATGAGCCTTACCGCCATATTCATTTCAGCTTCCTCGAGCATCTTGCGGACAAAACGGCCATTGCCGTAATCCGCCTCGTTCTTTGCCGCATCGTAGCTGTCCCGCAGCTTCTTCATGGCGGCATCAGTAACAGTCAGGCCTTTCCTGCCTGCCATGAGAGTCGTGATCTCACACAGCTCATCTGTAGAATAGTCATCGAATTCCACGTGAAATGCTATCCTGGACCTCATTCCCGGATTCCTCTCAAGGAAGCGTTCCATCGGTTCAGGATATCCTGCAAATATCACTATCACATCGTCCCTGTGATTTTCCATTTCCTGAACTATTGTATTGATGGCCTCATCTCCGTAACCGTTCCTGTGATCATCACACAGTGAGTAAGCTTCATCAATAAACAGGACACCGCCCTTTGCTTCCTGGAATCTTTTTTTGATCAGCGGGGCCGTCTGTCCTGTATACTGACCTACAAGATCTGCCCTCCCGACTTCTGTAAAGGTTCCTGCAGACAGGACTTTTTCATCCCTGAGGATCTCTGCGAACAATCTTGCAACAGTGGTCTTGGCTGTACCCGGGTTGCCGGTGAACACCATGTGCATTGAAG
>DMAZ01000185.1 GCA_003446335.1 Lachnospiraceae bacterium
AGGGATTCAGGTTCACATAGAAATTCGTGTAGCCGTAGGGACGCTCCATCGCTTTCTGCCCGTTCACCCACACTTCGGCGTTATGATATACACCCTCGAACTCCAGAAGCAGGTTCTGATCCGCAAGAGCCGGCTGCAGAGTGAAGACCTTCCTGTATTCGTAGTCTCCTCCCTCGAACCAGCCGATGTTCCCCTCTCCGAGACTGGTCCTGACTCTGCTCTCCGTGCGCATCGCATCGTGAGGCAGCATGACCGGGACAGCTTCCCGCCCTTCTTTTAACGACCTGCAGGTCCACCCGCTGTTAAAATCTATCTTCTTCATCGCGCTCTCCTTCGACAGTTATCTTACACCTATTTCCGAGTTATGATCATGAATGCCTCGGCGTTCTTGCCGCGCCGCGCAAAGTGCGAAGCACCTTCATTATTGTGCGGCTGCAGTCCCCCGGATGCTTCTCCGTCACAATAAAGATAGCATACCGGAAGACCCGGGCGGCAGGCTCCTGCGTGAACGAGTCAAATCTGACCGTAAGATGTGTATTCATCGCTTTCCGTGCCAATCCGGTAAAGTAGTTTCCTCCTTATGGAAAATTTCTGTATTAACGCCTTACATATACACTTTATAATATGATTAGCCAGTAAGATATGTTTTTTTACTGAAATGGAGAGATAAGTGAAACCATTATTTACAGATAACAGAGCAGCCGGCATTCTTCGTATTCTGGGTACGAAATCCGGAATGAGCGTGGCCATCCTCGCGCAGCAGCTTGCCGTCAGCGAACGGACGATACGCAATGATATCCGGCAGCTGAACGAGGATCTCAGGGGCTGTGCCAGGATCGAGGGCGTTCGGGGAAAGTACAGCCTTCGTATTTTTGACCCGGGTGCCTACAAAAAAGCCTATGAAAAAATATGTAATATTCAGGGAATGTTCGGCACCATGCGCGGGCGGCAGAATTATGTGTTCGGCGAACTGATGCGGGCGAATGCTCCTCTGCTCACAGACGAACTCGCCTACGAGATGAATGTCGGCCGGACGACTCTGGTCAGCGATCTCAAGAAGCTCCGCGAAGAGCTTTCCGGATGGAATCTCGGAATCGTCGGGAAGACCAGCAAGGGGATGATCCTGCACGGCAGTGAGCTGAATATCCGTAATTATGTCCTTGAAACCTGTTTTGAAGCCATCTATGGGGATTATCCCCTCGATGATGATGTCCGGGAAAGAATTAGAGCCGGGCTGGAGAAAAAACCTTTTGAAAAACAGGTGGGCATACAGTTCGAACGCTATATGACCGTCATGCTGGATCGCTTTCTGACCGGACATTTTATCGGCAGGTTATCCAATGCCTACTATAATCTTGCAGCGCTCGGGGAGTTTGAAAACCTGAACTCTCTGGTCGATGATATCGGCCGCATGCTGCACGTTGATTTTCCGGTGGAAGAGAAAATATTTGCCTTTCTTCCCATTGCAGGGATGCGCACTCCGGTGGATCTCGCCGCTGTACAGGAAATTGAGCTGAGTGATCAGATCTACCCGCTCTCGAAAAAGATCATGAAGCAGATCCGGGAGGAACTGGATATATCCATAGACCCGCGTGACTTCACAGAGGAATTTGCATACCACTTGATGTTCATGCTGAACAGACTCCGCTTTAATATTCGTCAGCCAAATGCGCTTCTTGATGAGCTTCGGGCCAAATTTCCTCTCGCTTACGAAATGTCCAATATCGCTGCCCGTGTGATCGAGAGAGAAGAAAATCTGAAAGTCACAGAAGATGAGCGCGGGCATCTGACGACTTATTTCGGAGTTTTTCTCGAAGAAAACCACCTTGGTCAGAAAAAGCCTTTCCGAATCGCTGTCATCTGCGGAACGGGACGGGTAACGGCGCGTCTGATCAGCGTACAGCTGAAAAAAATCCTGGACAGTCAGGTGGAGATCCAAACTATGTCCGACGCAACAGTCGAACCGGCTTCCCTGGAGGCTTTTGATGTAATACTGACCACTGTCGAGCTCCCCTTTACAACAAAAAAGCCGGTCATCCGTATCCGTGAAATATTTGATGAACAGGAGCTCAGGCACAAACTGGAAAAAGCCCGTTACTGGAGTCAGATCGAAATTCCGGTACTGGATGACAACCAGTACATTTTGAGCAGTCTTCTGGATGAAGATCTCGTTTTCTTCTTCGAAGAAGGACGTTCCTACCCAAGCGCTCTGGATGAGATGATCGAGATTCTTCTGGATGAAGGTAAGATTGACGAAGGTTTTCGGGACCGTCTCCTGGAACGGGAGGAGAAGGGCTCCATGGTCTATGACAATGGTGTCGCTATTCCGCATGGTATACAGACTGCCAACGACCGTATGCTCCTGGCCATCGGCATCTTTGAAAGCCCGGCCGTGCATAAAGAACATTCTGTCCGTATCATCTTCTTCATGGCTCTCCCTGAAACCTCTGACAACGATGAGATGCTTATGATACGAGTCTATGATGAACTGCTGGAAATTTCCAGAGACGAGAGTATGCTTACGGCCATCTCCGCGACACGGACGTATCCGGAACTGATGCGTGTCCTGTACAAGAAAGCCTGACAGTCAGGATTTAAAATGGAAAAAACAGCGTACAAATTTAGATTATATCCGGATAGGGAACAGGAGCTCCTGCTTCGAAAAACATTCGGCTGCTGCAGATTTCTGTATAACCGGATGCTCGAAGACAGGATAAAACAATTCCGGGAGACAGGAAAAACCGGACATCCCACCCCTGCTAAATATAAGGCGGAATATCCCTGGCTCAAAGAAGTGGATTCTCTGGCTCTTGCAAATGTACAGCTGCATCTGGAATCTGCCTACAGGAAATATTTCAGATTCCATACAGGACATCCCAGATTTAAATCCAGAAAAAGCTGCAGGAAAAGCTATACGACGAATATGGTGAACGGCAATATACGTCTCAAGGACGGTCTTCTGCGTCTCCCGAAAGCAGGCTATGTGAAGATCCGCTGCCACAGATCTGTTCCGGATGAATATACTCTGAAATCCGTCACGATCAGTCTGGAAGAGACAGGAAAATATTATGCTTCACTCCTATATGAATATCCATCCTGCCGGACCCGATCCTGCAGGATGGACATCGAAGAGCCTAAGACTCTTCAGATTCGTTTTTCAGCAGACGGAAGACTGATTTTTTCCGATGGAAGTCAGCTCGAATATCCGATGTACTGCCGAAATTCGGAAGAGAGACTTGAAAAACAGCTGAAATCTCTCTCCCGCTGCCGAGAGGGAAGCCGAAATTATGCAAAACAGTTGGATACTCTGATCCGCTGCCGTGAAAAGGTAAAAAATCAAAAGACAGATTATCTGCATAAACTGAGCCGGGAAATCGCAGACTGCTACGACAGGGTCGTGTCGGAAGCACCTGCCCGCAGTGGGTCATACCCGGACCCGAAAACAGGAAATCATTTTTCAGAAGACTATAACCTTTCCTTTCTGGAAATGCTTCGCTATAAGCTCACTGATCAGGGAAAAGAGTTTATCATCGCAAAATAATGAAGAATAAAATTGAAAACTGCGTGCCGGCCCTGTCGTCATACAGTATATAGAACCGCGGGGCACGCGGGGATAGCCTGCTTATGCTCAGCTGAACACAGCTGTCGAACAGGAAGTCTTCCTTTCTTCATAAAAAGGAGGCATGTCACTTGTTCAAACTCCACAAAAAGAACCGCTCTGCCGTTAATAAGACGACAGGACGGTTCTTTTTTGTTATCATTTGTATATAAATAACTAATAATTCCCATACCATA
>DMAZ01000130.1 GCA_003446335.1 Lachnospiraceae bacterium
TCAATCAGGTGCTGCGGGCAGATCGCGACGCATTTGCCGCAGGCTACGCATTTGTTCCTGTCAACGACCGCTATGCCGTCCACGATATGGATCGCGTCAAAATCACACACGGTTGTACATTCACCGAAACCAAGACATCCTGCCTGACACATCTTGGCGGCTTTGCCGGGAACGGCCGCTGCAGCCGAGCAGGTCTCAACACCGATATAGACCGATTTGTCTCTGGCCTTATCGCAGGTACCGGAACATCTGACGAAAGCGACATTCTTCTCAGCTGCGCCCGCTTCGACACCCATGATCTCAGAAATCTTTTCGGCGACCGGAGCGCCTCCGACCGGGCACTTGTTTACCGGAGCCTCACCCTTCGCGATTGCCGCCGCCAGTCCGTCGCATCCGGGATATCCGCAGGCACCGCAGTTATTTCCGGGAAGGCAGGAACGCACTTCCGCTTCCCTCGGATCGATCTCGACCGCGAACTTGTTTCCTGCGAAAACCAGCATGATACCGACGAGGAGACCGACGATCGCAAGCAGGATAATCGTAATGATAAGTAAAGCACTTCCACTCATAAACTGACCTCCTTAACCTAACGTACTGAATCCGTAGAAGGCCATTCCCATAAGTGTCGCGCAGAAAAGAACGAGCGGAGCTCCTTTAACAGGCTTCGGGACGTCATTTCCTTCCAGACTCTCACGAATGCCGGCAAGCAGGACGATCGCGATCGTGTAGCCGACGCCGGTACCGAATCCGGATACAACACTCTGGATGAAATTGTAGCCATCAGACACATTGTTGAGCGCAACGCCGAGGACCGCGCAGTTCGTCGTGATAAGCGGAAGGTAGATACCGAGCGCGGTGTAGAGCGCGGGCATGGTCTTCTTCAGGAACATCTCAACGACCTGAACGAGGGCGGCGATGACAATAATGAAAACGATGGTCTGCAGATAATCAAGACCCAGCGGGTCGAGGACAAATGTGTAGAGCAGATTTGCCACCGCAGACGCGATTGTAATAACGAAGATGACCGCTCCGCCCAGTCCGGCAGAATTCTTGATCTGGCTGGAAACGCCGAGGAAGGAGCAGATACCGAGGAACTGACTGAGAACAACATTGTTGACCAGGGCAGCTCCGATTATGATCATAATAAGAGATGTCTGTCCACTCATGCTTTCGCCTCCTTCTTGTCACAGCTGTCTGCGGATCCGCATGCGCCGCAGGCGCCGTCGCAGCCTTCTTCCACCTTCTTGTTGGCCTGAGTTTCGATATGCATTGCGTTCATGAACATGACGATAAAGCCAAGTACAAGGAACGCGCCCGGAGCCTTGACCAGCAGAGCCATCGGCTGGTAGAAAGACGGCATGACCTGAACACCGCACAGCGTCCCGTTACCGAAAAGTTCACGGAAGAACGCGATGCAGACAAGTCCGAATGTAAAGCCGAGGCCCATACCGATACCGTCCATAGCGGAAAGGAGCGGCGGGTTCTTGGAAGCATACGCTTCCGCACGGCCGAGGATGATACAGTTAACAACGATCAGCGGAATGTAAACACCCAGAGAAGCGTTGAGTTCAACGAAATATGCCTTCATGATCAGCTCAACGATCGTGACGAATGACGCGACGATAACGATGAAAGCCGGAAGACGGACTTCGTCCGGGATTATATTTCTGACAAGAGAAATAACGATATTCGATACTACGAGAACTGCGATGGTGCAGGCTCCCATACCGAGGGCATTTGTAACAGATGTCGATACCGCGAGAGCCGGGCACATGCCGAGCATCATGATAAAGACGGGATTCTCTTTTACAATGCCGTTATAAATACGTTCCATATTTTTATTCACGACTCATCCCTCCTTACCCAGTGACCACATAATTGTGGAAGAAATCGATCGCTGCGTTCACCGCGTTCACAACAGCTCCGGATGTGGTAGATGCGCCGGATACGGAGTCGATATCCTCATCAGCTGTCGAACCGCCTGACTTATTGAGCCTGAAGGCCTCAACATTCTTTCCTGCGAACTGTTCTTTCCAGGAATCCTCATCTACGAGCATACCCATACCGGCTGTCTCCGTAAGGGTCGTGAAGGAAATTCCATTGATCGTGCCGTCCGGAGCAAAGCCGACCGAAAGTCTGATCTCACCGTCATAACCTTCCATGGAGGATGTACTGATCGCATATCCGTTGACATTGCCGGATGCATCCTGGCCTACAACGATCTCATTGAGCATAACACGTCCGAAAGCCCCGTCGCCGTAACCGCCCGCGAACTCGGATATAGCCTCAGTAAGGGCGTCATCCGATACAATTTCTGCCGAATCCGGAAGAACTGTCTGATAAGCCGCAAGAGCTGCCTGTCTCTCGTTCTCCGCGATCGTTTCGGCCGTCATCATATTGACACACGCAAGACCGCCGCCCGCAATAAGAGTGATCGCCATAAGGATGACCGCCGATTTCGGAATGCCTTTCTTCTTCGGCGCATTGAGTTCTTCGACGCTCGGGATGATGCTGCCGCCTTTCTTTCCGATACCGAACGGCTGCGGAACCGGCATGCGGTCGATGAGCGGGGTGAATAAGTTGGAGAGAATGATTGCAAATGTCGTCGTGTCCGCCATACTTCCGTAAACACGGAAAATTGCGGAGAGGAAGCCGTACAGGCATCCGAATATAAGCTGTCCGGACCATGTCATCGGCTTTGTGACCGGATCGGTCGCCATAAAGAACGCGCCGAGGGCAAAACCGCCGCCGCAGAGTTCCGCTGCCAGATAGTACGGGTCAATGCCTCTTCCGCTCATCATGATCAGGAAGATCACAAAGCTGACCGTACTTGCAACGGGAATCTCCCAGCTGATGGTATCCGTGATAAGGAGCCAGATACCGCCGATCACGATGCACAGGACGCTGATACCGATGTGTCCCGTGACAAGACCGAGGAACATTTTTCCGATACTGACCGCTTCGCCGCTGTTGACCTGCGCGAGCGGGGTAACACCGCTGACCGCGTCATAACTGTAATCCGTCATGACCTTGCCGAAAGAGATCAGCAGGAACGCACGGCCCGCCAGAGCCGGGTTCATGAAGTTCTGTCCAAGACCTCCGAAGAAGCATTTTGCGACAAGAATACCGAATACAGCGCCGGCTACCGGGATATAAAGCGGACTCTGAGAAGGAAGGCAGAGTGCCAGGAGAAGTCCCGTTACGATTGCGGACCCGTCCCAGAGAGTGTTCGGTCTGTGTGTGATATAGTCAAAAACAAATTCCGTGATCATCGCCGCAAGGATACTTGCGAGGATAACAAGAGCAGCATGCAGTCCGAAATGCCAGATACCAAACAGAGTGACCGGTACGAGACCGATGACAACATTCATCATGACACCGCCGGTCGTCAGCGGATTTCTCAGATGCGGTGAGGACGAGACATGCTTTAAGGTACTGTTTTCCGTACTCATCTGCTTCCCTCCTTCTTGCTCTGATTAATTCTGTTGAGTGCCATAGCCAGCGGCTTGCCCTGCTTGAAGAGCTGTGTCAGCGGACGCTTTGCCGGACACGCGAAATTACAGGTCCCGCACTGGATGCAGTCAAGGCCGTGTACGTCGATAAATCTCTGAAGATTATTCTTTTCGATTGCTTCCGCCATCATCTGCGGATACAGACCGAGCGGACATACGCGGATGCACTTGCCGCAGCGGATACAGTTGGTGAGCTTGCCCTGGGCAATTTCCACCTCATCCGCAAGATAGCATGTCAATGCGTTGTTGCGCTTCTCGAGCGGAACATCGGTATTCGGAATCGCGATTCCCATCATCGGGCCGCCAAGAAGAACTTTTTTGGTCCCCGGTTTCAGACCGCCTTCATCAGGAATGATCTCAGAGGCCATTGTTCCGAACTTAACGATATAGTTGGCCGGGTTGGCGGCACCGTCGCCTGTCACAGTCAGACCTCTCTCATAGAGCGGTGTATTCAGGGCAACGGCCTTGTAGATGGCTGCCAGTGTCGCTACGTTATCAACAATGACACCAAGACTTGCCGGCAGGGCAGCTGATTCCATATACTGTCCCGTGACCGCATGCACCAGATTTCGCTCACCGCCCTGCGGATACTTGACCTTGAGCTCCAGTACGGAGAATCTCGGATCTCCCGCAACGGCCTTCTTCATGGTGGCGATCGCCTCCGGCTTATTGACTTCGATTGCGATGACCGCCTTCGCAGTCGGGAAGAGCTGAAGAACGATCTTCATTCCTTCAATGATCTCTTCCGGATGTTCGACCATGAGTCTGTCATCACAGGTGATGCCCGGCTCACATTCCGCTCCGTTGGCAACGATCCAACGGATGTCTTCCGGTTTCTGCGGCATCATCTTGACATAGGTCGGGAAGCCCGCGCCGCCGAGACCGACAACGCCCGCATCCTTGATCTTGTCAATGATTTCCTTTGCGGAGAGCTTTGTGTAATCCGTCTTTTCACCGACTCCGTCAGCCAGGGTGTACTCTCCGTCATTGGTAATGACGATCGAATTCACCATGATTCCGGCATTATTAAGTCTCGGTTCGATTGCCTTGACCTTACCGGAAACGGAGGAGTGAATGTTAGAGGAGATAAAGCCATCCGCTTTGGCAATGAGCTGACCGACCTTGACCAGATCATTGCGCTTTACGACAGGTATAGCCGGTTTGCCTACATGCTGACTTACCGGGAATACCATTTCTCCCGTCGGGAGAAACTCTTTTAGAGGCTGACCTGAAGAAAGCTCTTTATAGCCCTTCGGGTGAACCCCTCCCCTGAAGTTGTAAATACCCATACTCTTTCCTTTCTATCTGCATAGTTGTGGGTCGCCCCACTCTTTGAGCACTAACTTATGTCTGTTTTGACCCGTCATCTTTCCGCCTGAAAATCCGGCTCAAAAGAATTGCGATCTCATACAGGCCAAGCATCGGGATCGCCACCATGACCTGCGACACGACATCCGGAGGTGTTATGACCGCTGCAAGGAAGAAAATCAGAACTATCATGACCCTTCTTCCTTTCACCAGCCACTCTGCGCGGATGATCCCCATCCTCGTCAGAATGACCGAGATGACCGGCATCTCGAACACACATCCGAAAATAAGGAACACGGTCATCAGGAAATTCAGATATTCCCCGATACTGATCGAATCCGTCACATTGACATCCATCGTGAAAGAAATAAGAAATCCGAGCATGAACGGCACTGTAACAAAGTAAGCAAATGCCACTCCGATACAGAAACAGATCACACCGAACAACATGGCCAGGCCGAAGTACATTCTCTCAGACCGGGACAGTCCCGGACTGCAGAAAGCATAGACGTGATAGGCTATGACCGGCACAGCCAATACGACTCCTCCGATAAAGGCAATCATAAAATAGGACATGAGCAGCTCCTGCGGAGCTATATATACGAACCGATAGTTGTACCTTGAACCCATATCCGTCAGGATCGTCACGATTTTCGATGCCAGACTAAGACAGATGACCATACCGGCAATAAATGCCGCAAGACAGATAACAATGCGGTTGCGCATCTCCCTCAGATGTTCCGTGAGGGGCATGCTCCCGTCATCAGACCTCGTCTTTTGTGGTTCCGCCATCACTTGCTTCTTCCTTGTCCTCTGCCATTCCGTCACGGAATCCCTTTACACTCTTTCCGAACATCTTCGTAAGCTTGGGAATCTGTGTCGGTCCGAAAATGATGACAACGATGATCAGGACTATAATAAGTTCCTGCACTCCTATTTTCACAATAGCATCCCTCCTTTTTTATCATCCGCTATTCTGACAGAGCGGTCTCCCGGCTATCGGGACTGCCGTTTCCTGCCACGTCTTCCGCAGCTCCGGCCTCTTCCGCAGCTCCGGCCTCTCCCGCAGGTCCTGCCGCTTCCGCAGCTCCGGCTACTTCCGCAGCTCCGGCCGCTTCCGCAGCTCCGGCCTCTGTACTTTCCGGGCCTTCAGCATCCACCGTCTCTGTATCCGCCTGCTTTTCGGCGCCCTCTCCGTCCTGTATGTCTTCCGTCTTATCCGGATCTTTTCTGACTGCTTTCCCGCGGCCGAGATCATCGAGCGATTTCCCCAGCCCCTTTATATTTCCGTTGATTTCTTTTTCCATCTCCTCCAGCGGAGCCATGGCTTCACGAATCGGTTTCTGCGCCTCCTCCAGAGGCTCCACCACGCTCTCTCTGATTTCCTTCGTCATGTCGTTCGTCGCGTGTCGGAACTCCTTCAGTGCAATTCCCAGCTTTCTGGCATACAAAGGAAGCTTGTCCGGACCTATGACAAGCAGCGCAACTATAAAGACAAGCAGTAATTCAGTAAATCCTATTTTCATTTTTGTTCCTCTGGGATTTCAATCCACGCCCGACATTACATGGGCACGAAAAGAGGGTGTTGCACAGTATAAAATGACAAATTATTTCAGTAAAAATTTTCTTTTATTATAAAGATTATAATTTTAGCACTGATTATTTGTCAAGAAAGCGTACCAAAAACAAGCCCTGTTACAGGGCTTGTTTTGCAAAAAATGCAAGTATTCATTTATCGATATTTCACTGCCGAAACAGGTGCCTGCAGCACCGTTCCTAAACCGGAAGATCTCACTCCATATGTCCGTCGCGATACATGGAGAACTGATCCATCGGATATTTCTTCAGATTTTCGAGTATCTTTCTTCCGTCTGCCTTTTTGAACAGTGTATTGCGCGCTTTTACGACCTCTGTCTCCGCCTGAACTCTGGAAGGTCCGCCGACGCATCCGCCCGGACACATCATACCTTCAATGAAATCTTCTTTCAGTCTTCCCGCTTTAAGAGTCAAAAGCGCTTTCTTGCATTCGGCACCGCCTGCGCACGCGAGCAGATGGATATCGGAAGTATCTTCTCCGCGCTCCTTCATGACTTCCAGAACGGCATCCGCGACACCGCCGCTGCCCGCAAATTTCTTGCCCCAGAGAGATGATTCCTGATAATCCTCCTCTACTGTTTCAAATTCAATATCCTTCGATTCCAGAAGCGCAAGTGTCTCTCTGAAGGTGAGCGCATAATCCGGCCGGTCCGCAATGAACTCATTCAGCGTCTCGCCTTTCTTCGCAATGCACGGACCTATGAATACCGTTACGGTTTCCGGATCCAGCGCCTTCAGGTATCTTGAGACCGCGACCATCGGAGAGACCGTGGTGGACATATTCTCCTCATAGAGCTTCGGGAACTCATGACGGATCATACTGATAAAAGCAGGGCAGCAGGAGGTCGTCATCTTGCGTCCCTCTTTCTTGGCCTCCGCCCACTCGGCGGCCTCATACGCAGCTGTCATATCGCCACCGAGACCGACCTCTACGACTTCCGCGAAACCGACTTTGAGCAGCGCTCTTCTCACAGCTGCCATTGTAATATCCTTGCCGAACTGACCTTCCGTTGCAGGCGCGCACATGGCAACGACTTTTTTCCCTGCCTTGATATCATTTATGATCGGAACAAGGAATTTCTTGGAGCTGAGAGCTCCGAACGGACAGTTATGAATGCAGTGTCCGCAGTGAATACATTTTTTCTCATCGATCTGGCAGAAACCATATTCATCATAAGAAATGGCATTGACAGGGCAGGCCTTCTTGCACGGACGTTCCAGATGTACGATGGCACCGAAGGGACACTCGCTGGCACACTTGCCGCACTCGCGGCACTTGTCCGGATTGATCTGCATTCTGAGCTCACCTTGAGTGATCGCGCCGAATTTACATGCAGAAAGACAGGTCTTTCCGATGCAGAACCGGCAATTGTTCGTAACGGAATAGGTGGAAGTCGGGCAGTCATCGCAGGCCGGCTTGATGACCTGAACAACATTTTTGGTCTCGTTGTTGACATCGGCATTGAGGCAGCTGGAAAGTCGTATTCTGGCACGTACGATTTCACGCTCCTTGTAAACACAGCACCTGTATACAGGTTTCGGGCCCGGGCTGACTTTATAAACTATTTTTTCCAGATTTTCCGGGTCTAATTTATCTTCCCATGCAAGTTTGCATACCTCGCAGTCAACGGTTCTTTTCAGATTATATACTCCGCTCTGACTCATAATCGTTATCTCTCCCTTCCTGAAGCAGCTAACATATATCTGTCCATCCTATTGCTTTCAGCACATCTGCAGTTACTTTAATTATAAGGAAGGCAGGCATGGTTAAGAAACACTAACTCTCCTCTTTCATCTCTTTTCGTCCGAATCGTGAAGCGGTCCGTTTTCTTACGATCCGTTTTCCCGAAGGTCTTTCTCCTTCATCTCTTTTTCTTACAATCCGTCTTTTATAATACAGTCTCTTGCATAATCGCCTATCCCGGACCATGCGATCTGCTGCAGATATCTGTCGCGATTTGCCGGCAGTTCCGGCTCTCCCATCCGGATCTGCCGGATCCTGCCTGCGATCCGCTCTGAACCTGACAGTCTGAGAAAGTTTTCGAAGGAAGCAAGTTTGGCATCCGCGTAAATATCATCGGCTACAGGCATATAAATAACATCGCACTCTGTCAGAAAATCGTCTAGGTGGGCCAGTCCGCTGCCTATATCAAGAATGACAGCCTCATAGCTGGAGTGATCAATGATTTCCCGGAACAGTTCATGCCACTCTTCCGGGCTCACCCCCCTGAGTTCCTGCCCCGCTGTACAGGGGGGGATAAAATCAAGGGCAGCTATATGGCCGACAAGCGCCGCCATTTTGCTGATCAGATCGCCCTCTCCCTGCCGCATCAGGTAGATCAGGTCGGAAATATTGCTCTCGAACGACTCGTGGAGAAGCTTATCCAGTCCCGGAAAATCTTCAATCGTTATGTAAAGAGTCGGTTTTCCGGCGGCAAGGATCTGCCCCAGAGCCAGTGCGAAAGAAGTCTTAAAGCACCTCGAAACAGGAGAGTAAACACCGATCACATGGCAGGCCGGTTTCAGGATCCTCTCTCCGGCAGGGATACTGTCCCCCTGCCCGTATATATCCATCACCTCACGGAGAATTTTTCTGACAGAGCTGTACTTGTACACTCCGGGGAACCGATCCGTTTCCTTCTTTTCCCCCTGCTCCTTCAATACAATTACCGTTCCGACCGGCCACTCCCGGGTGTCCTCACTGAGAAGCTGTTCTGACAGCAGAAGTATTTCGATCCTCTGTGTGTTCATAAAGGCCCTCAGTTCCATAATCTGCGTAAAGACATGAATATCCATGGGGATATTGCCGTGCTCTCTCACATAATCCGAAAATTTCTCCGCATATTCTCTCTCAGGGTCACAGACAGCAAATATTTTGTACTTCACGTTCTCTCACTCCCCCTCTTTTTAAAAAATATATGTATCATTCTTCCTACTCCGGCAGGCTCGGTATCAGAATGATATTTTTGGCGCAGTAATCATATACACGATCGAAGCGGCGAACACCGGCACCGCGAACGGAAAATTCTCCGGTCTCTTTCCCGGGATCCGGTACGGTCTGATCTGACCCGTGCGCAGATAACGATACATATACCCCAGAAAATATCGGATCCGTTCCCTCACTCCGGTCACAAAGATCATGATAAGCAAAGCACAGACGGCTCCGATCATGAAAGACCAGAACAGCAGGCACACGATCCCCGGATATCCGACAATTGCACCCAGGCTCATCAGAAGTTTGATGTCTCCCGCCCCCATCATGCGGAAACGAAAAAGCGGTATAAGGAGCACGGGGACCAGGCACCCCTCAAGAGACCGGAATATACCGTACGCTCCTCCATCAAGTCCATGAGCGGCAGCTCCGGTAAGTGCCGCCGACAGAACGAGCAGGTTCGGAATACGTCGACTCTTAAGATCACAAATCATGGCAGCGCCTGCCGTAAGGAGATGTAAAACAATATACAAGGCCATTCATGTCCTCCTTTTTTCGGAATCAAAAACACCCGGACGTTCCTGTCGCAGATGAAGCAATAGCAATGGGAAAACAGAGATCGAACAATCTCTGCGAAGAAATGTAAAATCATAGTATCATCGGAGCTCTTTCCCTGACAATACCGGAAAAATATACGAAGGTGGACCTGAAATTTCGTCAGGCCGGCAGGTATAAATTTTCAAAATTCAACAATCCGTCCCCTGATGAAAGCCGTTGCCATTCTGCTGTCCGGTAATATATAATGATGACGTATTATCACCTGTTCATATACCTTTTCCTCGAAAGGAAGCACGCCTTGGACCCTCAGGAACTCCCGGAACAGTCGGAGGTCACCCGCCTGTCACTCTACCGCGACCTTGCCGATATGAATGAAAAAAGCTTTGCCCATCTGGTACAGCATGTGGAAAGCGGAAAAACGTACGTAAAAAAAGAACTGCGGAACTATGACCGCGGTGTTTTCGAGTATATAAAAATGAGGTCGATCCCCGGCATTCCGCGCATAATCGACATCATAGAAAATTTCGGAGAAAACGGCAGACCTGACGTTCTCGTCGTGATCGAGGAATACATTACCGGCAGCACGCTCAGAGAAATACTGGATGCCTACGGTCCTTTAAAACCGGATATCGCATTGGATTATATGCTGCAGCTCTGCCATATTCTTCAGCCGCTTCATGACAGGAAACGCCCGATCGTGCACTGTCGGATCAGTCCGGAAAACGTGATGATCACGCAAAGCGGTCAGCTTTATCTTCTTGGCTTTGACCATGCACGGGAAATCGATCCGGAAAATCCCGACACGCCCACTGTTCCGCCCACGGCCTCCGCACTCTCCGGTTCTTATATCGCCTCCGGACAGTATGAGTATCTGCCGGCGGAACCGCAGACCGATATACTGGAATGCGGATCTCTTCTGCGCGAAATGATCACAGGTGTATCACCGGCATCTCCATCTCCCAGGGCACCTCTCATGGAACGCCCGGAAGTAGCGGTCCTTGAGCCGGTCATCTCAAAATGCACCGAGACGAGGCCAACGGCCCGCTATGAAAATGCCTCGGAACTTCTTACCGAGCTGGAATCCATCACCCCCCAGATCGTTCATCTGATCTCAGCCAGAGATCCGGAGGCCCGGAAAATCCGACTTCGTAAAATATTGACAGTCATTTTGTTCATCGGGGCTGTTCTGGTCCTCGTATACTTTATCGGAAATCACTTTATCTGAAAATTATGCATAACGACGCTTCCAATGCCATAACTAAACGGGGCTGCCAAGGCAGCCCCGTTCTTTCTCATCTTTATTCTTTATTTCTTACTCTTCTCTTTCTTCTCATAATCCATCATGTCCTTAAAGAGCGGACCGACAAGAAGGATCATACAGATCGCGTTCGGAATGATCATGAGCGCGTTTAGAATATCCGCGATATCCCATGCAATCTCAAATGCGGAGATACATCCGACAAATGCGATCACAGAGAAAAGAATACGATAAGCCATTGCGGCACTGGTACTTCTCGTCAGATATTCGAGAGCCTTCTCACCGTAATATTCCCATCCGAGGATCGTAGAGAATGCGAACAGCGCCAGCGCGATCGCAACAAGCCATGCACCGGGTGTTCCGAGTGTAGACTCGAAAGCACGAATTGTCAGCGGAGCGCCCTGCAGTACCGTCTTGCCGTCTACAACGACTTCTTCCATAACGCCGCTGGTCAGAATGCAGAGACCTGTCATGGAGCATACTACGAATG